>CAMOHW010000001.1 GCA_946615525.1 uncultured Clostridia bacterium
TATCGTTTGGAGGCACTTTCGGGAGGAAGCGAGGGAATACAGGCAAGCGACGATAACCGGATCTTGTTCTACCACCTATCCATTGAGGCGTTTTTGGATCACCCGATTTTCGGCGCCATGATGACAGGAGGATACGTTGGCGGAGGGCATTCGTTCATTTTGGATTTTTTGGCCTACTACGGTATGGTCGGCGGCATTTTGCTGATCGCAATGTATCGAATCATTTATGTTAAGTTTTATAAACCGTTTGAGCATATAGAAGGGTACGGATTTATTTTCTGGATGTTCGTTCAAACGGTGATTTTGTCAACTGTCAATACGGGAATGTGGATCAATGTGCTCGCTTGGTTCCTGCCGCTTTTGATTTTGGAAATTTCGCAAATGAGAGTTAAGAAATTCAAACTTCAACGCGACCTGAAAAAAGCCGCGGAGGAAAGGAGAATACGCGTGAAATGAAAATCCTTTGGGTCGTCAATTCGGTTCTGAATGATTTGAGTCAGGCATTGTTCGGAAAATATTCCAACGGCGTTTGGATGGAAGCGCTCCTTTCGGAGTTCCGGGGCAAAGAGGATTACCGGATCGTGGTGGCGACTACCTTGCCGCGGAGCGATACCTACCGGCTGGAAAAGGGAAATGTTACCTATTACGCTTTGCCGGATACTTACCCTCTGTTCTACAACGAGGAAAAACCGCAAAACATTCTGGCATGGAAGGCGTTGATCGAAACTGAACAACCGGATCTGATCCAGGTTTGGGGTACCGAATTTACTCATGGACTTTGCGCCTTGCGTGCCGCCCCCAATATTCCGTCGGTCGTTTATATGCAGGGGGTCCTGCGATCCATTGCGGAAAACTACCGTTCGGGTATTTCCAAACGGGATTTGAAAAAGACGGTCACTTTGCGCGATATTTTGCGCAAGGACAGCATTTTGCAGCAGGAGGCAAAGTTTTTTGCCGGAGCCAAAAAGGAAGCCGAAATGCTGCGGCTTTCCGGTTCCATCATCAGCGAGAATGAGTGGTGCAACAACACCATTCGGGCAATCGTTCCGGATATTCGCGTCTATCATTGCCCGCTCAGCATCAACAAGGTGTTCTCGCAATATCATTGGGATGTCAATGCGATCGAACGGCATTCCATCATTTGTACGGCGTCCGGCTATATTCTCAAAGGATTGCACATCCTCTTGGAAGCCGTTGCAAAACTCAAACCGAGGTATCCGGATATCAAGCTCTATGTACCGGGCAAAAAAATGGTCGCCGACCGTGGCCCCAAGCCCTGGCTCCGCAAAGACGGATATACCAAATACATTGAACAACTGATCCGCAGAGAAGGCCTTGCGGAAAACATTGTCTGGCTTGGCAATGTTCCGCAGGAAAAACTCGCCGCCGAATATGCCGCGCGGCAGGTGTTTGTTATGCCTTCCTCGATGGAGAACCATTCCAGCTCGCTCAAAGAGGCAATGATCGTTGGAATGCCCTGCGTCGCCTCGGCGGTTGGAGGCATTCCCGAATATGTGCGGGATGGCGAAAGCGGGTTTCTTTATCCCTTTGATGATGTTTGCGCGTTGGCGGATCGCATCCAAACGATTTTTGAGGATGACGATTTGGCAACCCGAATGGGGATTGCGGCGCGCAAGGATATGACGGCGCTGCACGGCGGTAAGCAACTGTTTGAACGGATCACTCAGATTTACAGCGATCTTGCGGGAGGAAACAAGTGATCACCTTTTTTTCCAACTTTTTCAACGACCATCAACTTGCACTTTGCGAAGCGTTTTACAAACAAACAGGCGGCGAGTTTCGCTTTGTAGAAACGCAGCCCATCTCCGAGGATCGCCTGAAACTCGGGTTTGAAGATAAAAGTGAACGGTATCCGTTCATTGTCAAAACGCACCGGAGCGCCGAGGAAAAAGCCGAGGCCATGCGCCTGGGGTTGGAGAGCGATGTAGTCATTATCGGGGACGCGCCCGACTGCTATATTGAGGAACGTTTGAAAGAGAACAAACTGACCTTCCGCTATTGGGAACGTTTTTTCAAACAGGGAAGATGGCGAATCCTGGATCCTCGCGTTTTCCGCGCCCGGTATTTGCAGGATATACGCTACTGCAAAAAAAATTTGCGTATGCTCTGCGCCAGCGCCTATACCGCGCCGGATTGCCGGTTCATTCGCGCCTATCCGAACAAAACCTACCGTTGGGGGTATTTTCCGGCGGTCAAGCGTTACGAGTCCATTGATGCCGTTATTGCAAAGAAAGAGCCGAATACACTTCTTTGGGCGGGTAGATTTCTTGATTGGAAGCACCCCGAAGCGGCGATCAAACTTGCCATGCGCCTGAAAAAGGAATACTACAATTTTTCGCTTTCCATGATCGGCGGCGGTATGGAAGAAGAAAAAATCAAAACAATGATCGTGCAGAACAATCTTTCCGACCGTGTTCATCTTTTGGGTACTATGACGCCTGAGGAAGTCCGCCGGCACATGGAAGAGTCGCAAATTTTTTTGTTCACTTCCGACTGCAACGAGGGTTGGGGAGCGGTGCTCAACGAGTCCATGAACAGCGGCTGCGCGGTTGTTGCAAGCCATGCCATCGGCTCGGCGCCTTACCTGATTCAAAATGGTAAAAACGGCATGACCTACAAAAGCGGCAACCACAAGGATCTCTACCGAAAGGTCAAATATTTGTTGGGCCACTCCGAACAGAGAGAGAAGATGGGCAAAGAGGCATACCGGACGCTTACCGAAGTTTGGAACGCCGACGTTGCCGTTACGCGCTTTTTATCGCTTGTGGAGGCGATCAAACAAGGCAAGGACTCCCCCTTTGCGGAAGGTCCTTGCAGTAAGGATTGAATTATGGCAATACCAAAGGTTTTACACTATTGTTGGTTTGGAAAAGGAGAATTACCCAAAACCGCAAAACGGTGTATGAAAAGTTGGCAAAAGAAATTGCCGGATTTTGAAATTCGCCGTTGGGACGAGAGCAATTTCAATATTCAAATCAACCGCTATGTCAAAGAAGCATACGAGGCAAAAAAGTTTATGTATGTTTCGGATTACGCCCGATTGCTGGCACTTTATAATGAGGGCGGACTCTATTTAGACGTTGACTGCCGCGTCAAACAAGATTTTTCTCCGCTGTTGGCAATCAACCGGGCTTTCACCGGCTATGGAGGGGACAACTGCGAACTTGCCGCCTGCACGCTGGCATTTGAGGCGGGGCATCCGTTTTTGAAGGAATGCTTGGATTCTTACGAGGACGATCAATTTCTTAAAGAAGACGGATCCTATAACCAAGAATCAATCAATATCCGCATGACCGAACTGTTAAAGCAACACGGTTTTGTTCCAAACGGGACTGAGCAAACCGTTTGCGGGATCCACATTTATCCCATGACCTATTTTTGCCCGTTGAGTATGTTGCCGGATACTGTGCCGGATTGTAAAAGCAGGAATACTTACAGCATGACGATTTGGGATTCCAAAGAACTCAAACGCGAGCGGAGTTTTCTCGTCCGGTTAGCTCACAAAACGGGGTTGAACAAACTCAAACGCAAATTATTTCACTGAAAAGAGGAATACAAGATGGCAAAGCCCTTCTTCTCGCTTATCACCCCGGTCTATAACATTGAAAAATTGATTGCCGCCACCATCGAGTCGGCGCTTTCGCAGACCTTTGGCGATTGGGAAATGATCCTGGTGGACGACGGTTCACCTGACAACGCCGGCGTCGTTTGCGACGAATATGCCGCAAAAGACGCGCGCATCCGCGTGGTGCACAAACAAAACGAGGGGCTTGCCGAAGCGCGGAACGTAGGTATTCGGGAGGCAACCGGCGAATACTTTCTGATTTTAGAAGGGAGTGACCTGTTCCCGGGCACCGGCGTCTTGGAGCGCATATACCAAACACTTTCCGAAAAGCAAGTGGATATTTACTTTGGAAAACTTCGCGACGTCATGGAGGGGAGCGGCGAAGTATTCGGTGAACAAAAGGATTATTGTGTCAACGGGTTTGTCAAAGGCGGCCCCGAACTGTTTATTACCCTTTATGACAACAACGATATTTTGGCGCTATCCTCTCCGGTCAACAAGCTTTTCCGCACCGCTTTCGTCAAAGAGAACGAGCTGTGGTTCTGCAAAGGCATTTACCATGACGACGATGAATGGTTGCCGCGCGCCATCTCCCTTTCCGGTAGCGCGTATTTTACAAACGAGATCATCTATGATGCAATGACCTGGGACGGTTGCCTGGGTAAAGCGGCAAGCGATAAGAGCTTGGCCAAAAAGGCGGTGGACAAAATGTTCATTGCCAATCGTTGCATTACCGATATCAACCGTAGGTTCCCGGCAGGAGAGAGTGCGTTCCTGCAAAAATATACCGAATATTATGTGCGGATGTTTTTGGAGGGCGTTTGTGCTTTGAACACGGTCAAGGCCCCCGCCTGTCTGGAGTCCATTCAGAAGAGCATTCACGAAAATGCCGGCGTTTTTGCCGAGATGAAGCATTGCGAAAGCAAAAATTTGCACCTTTTGGGCATTGTGAAAAAAATCTGCGGACTTAAAATCGCCACCAAAATGATTTTGAAGAGGTATGCAAAAGCATGAAACACGCCGCATTGATTATGGCGCATAAGAACAAGAAACAACTCATTCGCTTGATCCGGGCGGTCAGTTCTGATGAGATCGACATCTTTGTTCATCTTGACCGGAAGTGGAAACTGAGCAGGGAGGAACTTGCCGAAATCGAATGCTCCGCTCCGCGCGTCCTTCTTCTCAAAAAACGCATTCACGGCGTTTTGGATCATTTTTCACTTCCGCAAATCGAATGGAACATGATCCGGGCGGCGGTCGCACACGAGAAAAAGACCGGCATCCGGTATGGTTACTTTGTTTTGTTGAGCGGTCAGGATTACCCCATTAAGAGTCAGAGGTATATTCAAAACTTTTTAGACGCACAGTATCCGAAACCGCTGATCGATTACGATCCTGCAGTGGTTGGAAATTGGGTTTGGGGAAAATACCAACTCACGCGTTGGAACAACCGGATCGATGAGATCCGAAAAAACAGAAAGAAAGGGCTTTTGCGCAGCTTTTTGGTCGCGCTTTGCCTGGTTGCCTATCGGATCGAGAAATTTTTCTGCGGAGTTCCGTGGGAAAAATTACAAAAAAGCAACTTCAAGATCTACGGCGGCTCGCAATGGTGGATCTTACCGCACGAGGTTATTGACTTTGTGCAATTACAGTTCCGGAAGAACAAAAAAGTCATCCGGCAACTCAAACGATCCTGGACGCCGGACGAAACTTTTTTCCAAACACTTGCCATGAACTCCGAGCAGGCAAAGTTAATGATGGAAAATGATTCGATTTTTGACGCAAACAGTCAAAAATCCATGACCTATTGCAATTTTATTACACCTACAAAAGGATTTCGCGGGCATCCGCACATCATTACGATGGAGGATTATGACCGCATCATGGCAAAGAAAGCGCTCTTTGCCAGAAAATTTGACCAAAGCAAGGATCGAGAAGTATTGGATAAAATTGACCAAAAACGAAACGCACTTTGATTTTTCGGGAGAGCGATTTTTATGAAACTGATAAAAGATGCACTGACGATTATCGTTTGCTCATGCGATCGTTATGACGATCTTTGGTATCCCTATTTTGAAATTTTCAAAAACCAGTGGAAGAACTGCAAATACCCCATCGTCCTCAATACCGAGTCCAAAACCTACGCGCATGAGGGATTGAAAATCAAATGTCTCAATCTTTACAAAGAGGGAGAGCAGGTCCCGTGGTCCGACCGCATGATCGAAACGCTCAAGCATATTGACACCGAGTATGTCCTCATCACTCTGGATGATCACTTCTTGATCTCGCCGGTGGACAATGCAAAATTTGAGGAAGCGTTTGACATTATCAAAAAGCATAAACGCATCAGCGCGCTCTCCTTTATTGCTTTCGTGCCGGCAGACAAAAAGACCAAATGGCATGGCAATTTCGGACTTTGGAAAATGAACGAGTTCTTCCGCATCAATCTGGATACGGCAATATGGCGCAAAAAAGCGTTGGAACGCAATCTGCGCAAAGGGGAGGATGCTTGGGAATTTGAAACAAAGGGCACCGAGCGCGCTCTTTGGGATTTTACCGAATACTACCGCTATAAACAAAACGCCGAGCCAATTCTGGATATCTCCTTCCATCTGCGGCGGGGGTATGGGCTGATCCGCGGCAAATGGTGTTGGCACAACCCCGAACTGTTCAAACAGTTCAATATTCCTATGGATTTTTCCATTCGCGGATACATGGACTATGACGAATGTATCGGCTACGTAGAGAACGAAAACGGAACGAATGCCGAATTCAATAAAACCGTTTTGCATAAGGGAAACCGTTTTAAAGCGTTTTTCGTGCAGGCAAAGCGGCGCATACCGGCAAAGGTTAAGATATTCCTTTCCAAAATCAAGCAATTTTTCTTGCGGATCGGCAAGAAAAAGGAGAAGAAAACATGAAGATTTCAGTTATCGTTCCCGTTTATAATACGGAAAAATATCTGAATAGATGTATTGAAAGCATTTTGGTGCAAACTTTCTCGGATTTGGAATTGCTCTTGATCGACGACGGTTCTACCGACCGCTCCGGAGAGATTTGTGACGCCTATGCGGCAAAGGACGCTCGGGTCAAGGTTTTTCACAAAGAAAACGGTGGGGTTTCGCGGGCGCGCAACCTCGGAATTGAGAATGCAAAGGGAGAATATCTGTCCTTTATTGACAGCGACGACTCTATTCGCCCGGAAATGTATGAAACGCTGTTGAATATTGCCAACAGACATCAGCTGGATTTGATCAGCTCGGATATTGAGCTGAATGGCAAAAAACTGGCAAACCACGTTCCTACCGACCGCGTGATCGAACAGCCTGAAATTCACGATACCGTTTTGCCGTACTTTTCCTTTTCGGGTACAGTGGGCACCGGGGCCTATACCACGATGCTCATCAAGCGGAGTGTATTGATGGAAAACAACATTCGGTTTTATGAGGATTTTTCCTTTCAGGAGGATCTGATGTTTGTCATTCGCGTTTACGCGAATATTTCCTCCATGTATTATCTTCCAAAAACCTTTTACGAATATACTACCCACCCTGGTGGATTATACACGGCATATCGTAAAGGGGACGGAGAAAACCTTATCAAAGCGCGCAAGATCATTTTAGGGTTTGTGGAACAATACGAAATCCCGATCGATTGGGCGAAATTCGATAACGCATATCTCTATAATATCAGCTGGTTTATTTTCCGCACATTGCGTTTGAAAGAAAAGAAAGAGAGAGAACGGTTGATCGATTCTGTTTTGTTGGCCGATGAAACGGTTGCCGTTTGCAAGCGGCTGGCAGAAACCGCTGCCAGTTTTGATCGCCGTATTGCAAGGGCAATCGCACAAAAAAAGATCAGAAAAGCAATTTTCCTCATCAAATTTGTTCATTCGGGTAAAGCCGCCAAACTGCAAAAAATTATAGGGAAATTGAAAGGGAAACGATAAGAGAATGGATATTTGCTATGTGACGGATGACAGATATTTCCGACATATGACGGTAGCGTTGACTTGATGAAAAAAGAACACAGGCTTTTTGAAAGGATGAAACTGATTTCGGAGAGGTATCGGAGATGAAAGAGCGCCGCCCAACGGTCCATTATCTTTCCCTGCGGAACATTCCGGCTTTTGAAAAGCAAAATCGTCGGAATCCCCCTTCGGGGCAGAAACAAGACTACATTATCCAAACGCTGGTTGATATCGGATATCGTGTCAACTACGTGTCTTTTTCAGAATCACGTAACAACCGGTTTTATCGGGCAAGAAAAAAGAAACTTTCCGAAAATGTTACTTTTTTCCTGACGCCGAACGTTCCCGGAAAATATCGGGAAAGTTTTGCCTTTCGCTGGTTCAGTCATCTTTATGCGGCAAGACAGATCAAAAAAGGGGATATTCTGTTGGTCTATCACACCAACGGGATGCGGAACGATCTTTTGCGCCGCCTGGCGGATCGAAAAGGAATGAAGTTCGTTTACGAAGTGGAAGAACTTTATGAATACGTGCATGAAACGGTGGACGAGATCAAAGCCAAGGATGAACTGGAATTTTTGCAATGCCCGGATGCCTATTTGTTCTGCACCCAAACGCTCTGCGAAAGAGTGAATTTGAAACATTTGCCTTATGCCGTTGTAGAAGGCTATTATAGATATGTCAGGTCCGATATTCCAAAGTGGAACGACGGGAAGATTCACTGTGTTTACGGCGGTATTATTGATGCGGTCAAAGGCGGAGCCATCCGCGCAGTTCGCGCCGCAAAATATTTGCCGAAAAATTACGTGGTGCATCTTTTGGGTTACGGCGATATCGGCTCCTTAAAGGAAGAGATCGAGAAGAACAAATCCGAAACCGTTTGTGATATTGCTTACGAAGGTCTAAAAAACGGACAGGACTATATCAAATTTATCAGCAAATGCGATATTGGACTTTGCTTACAGGATTTCAGCGCAAGTTATAATGCCGTTTCTTTCCCATCCAAACTGGTCATGTATCTTTCTTGCGGACTTCGTCCGATTGCTCCGAAAATCGAGCAATTGACAAATTCGCGGCTTTCGGAAAACATTGTCTTTTATTCCGAAGATACGCCCCAAGCGATCGCCGATGCGATTTTGCAAATCGATCCCGACCAAACAACGGGCATTCGGGAAATGATGGATCGTGCGGACAAGACCTTTGTCGCCGACCTTCGCACTTTGCTTTCCTGAAATCAAAATTACGGAGGCCTTTTATGGGAACGATCCCGAAAATCATTCACTATATCTGGTTCGGAGGCGGAAAACACTCCAACCTGCAAAAGCGATGTATGCGTTCCTGGCGCAAGTTTTGTCCCGATTTTGAGATCAAACGGTGGGACGAAAGCAATTTTGATATCTCCACCGCGCCGCTTTACGTGCGACAGGCGTATGAAGCAAAAAAATGGGCGTTCGTTTCGGACTATGTGCGCTTGAAGGTTTTGTACGATAACGGCGGGCTCTACTTTGATACTGATACCGAGATCATTAAGGATATTTCCCATTTGTTGGAGAACGACGCATTTCTTGCTTTTGAGCAGAGCGTTATGTTGACGACCGGCGTTTCCGGCTGTTGCAAAGGGGACGCGATCATTGGTGAAATTTTACAGACCTACGAGCAAAGGTCGTTTTATAACGAGGACGGAAGCATCAATACTACGGTGACCGGCATTTACGTGACCGAAGTCTTTTTGCGGCACGGACTCAAAGCCGGCGGTGAGGAACAAATGGTGGAAAATTGGAAAATCTATCCATTCCCCTATTTTTACCCGGTTAAAATTATCAAAAGCGAAACCTATTACTGTGATAATACCTGCATTGTGCACTGGTTCGAGGGAACCTGGCTCCCGGAGGAATACAAACGTGCCCAAAAGCACGATAAAAGCCCGTTTATTCAGCTGATCCGGAAATTTCCGCTGACCAAATTTTACTATAAATTAAGGAACAGGGAGAAAAAATGAACATTTTAATCACCGGTGCCGACGGGTTTCTCGGCAAAAATCTGATCGAGCGACTTGTCAAAATGGATGGCGTCAACATCATGCACTATTCGCTCGGGACAAGCGACCTCCTTTTGGAAAAGAACCTGAAAGAGTGCGATTTTCTCTTTCATTTTGCCGCAGTGCATCGCCCCAAGGAAAACGAGGAGTTTTACAAGGTCAACGACGATTTCTTTGGGTGGATCCTGCAAAAATTAGAGGAAGCCGGCAACAACTGCCCGGTGGTGTTCACCTCTTCCATTCAGGCGACCGACAACAACGACTACGGCCGCAGCAAACTGATTGCCGAAAAGATGCTCCGCCGCCATGCCGAAAAAACCGGCGCAAAGGCGATCATCTACCGTCTGCTCAACATTTTCGGCAAATGGGCAACGCCAAATCATCATTCGGTGGTGGCAACCTTCTGCTATCAGATCAACCGCGATCTTCCCATCGTCATCAGCAACCGGGAGATCGAAATGCGGTTTTACTACATTGACGACGTCATTAACGACTTTCTGCGTCAAATCGAGGGAAAAACCTCGCCGGATGCCGACGGCATCTATCGTTTGCCCGAGGAGAAGATCTATCACATCACGCTGGGCGAACTTGCCGACACCTTTTACGGCTTCCGCGCCTGCCAGAAAAACGGCACCCCGCCGGATCGCTCCACCGATTTGAAGGATAAACTCTATGTCACCTACCAAAGCTATGCAAAATAAGCCGAAGATCAGCGTGATCGTCCCGGTCTATAACGCCGAGGCGTATCTGGACCGGTGCATGAAGTCTATTTATGACCAGACGTTTTCGGATTACGAGATCATCCTGGTCAATGACGGCTCTACCGACAACAGCCTGGAAATGTGCCGCGCCTATGCCGCAAAGGACGAGCGCGTTACCGTGATCGATAAAGAGAACGGCGGCGCCGGCTCTGCACGCAATGCCGGTATTGCGGCGGCGAGCGGAGAATATCTGGCGTTCCCGGATGTGGACGACTGGTTTGAACCGGAAATGTATGAGGAACTTTATGCGTTGGCAAAACAACAGGATTATGACATTGTCTTTTCCGGCGCGAACAACTACAACCAAAAATTGGAATACCTGAACACGGTGACTTGCAAACCGGTGGACTACCGCACACAAGAAGAATGCCGCAAGCACATTATGGATGTATTTCCTACATCTACCATTTTTGATGTTCCGTGGAACAAGTTATATAAACTGGAACCTATTCGCGCTTGCAACGTTCATTTTTCCGACCACAAACGTTGCCAGGATGCCATGTTCAACCTGGATGTTTACAACGCGGCTTCCTCAGTCGTTTCCACCGAAAAGGCGTATTACAACTACATCAATAATGATACGGAAAAGGTCAACCGCAAGTTTCCAAAAAATTATATTGATATCAATGTTGCCTATTTCAGCCATCTCAAAGAGTTGTTGACTGAATACGGGCTTTATGAGGGAGAGGTCAAAGAGCATTTTGACACCTCGTTCGTTATTGCCGTTTACGAAACGGCGGGCAGATACGAAAACCCGCAGTGGAAACTGGATCAAAAGGGAAAGTTGAAATATGTTCGCGGCATTTTGGAACACCCGGGTGTTTGGGCATATTTGACCGCACCAAGCATTCGCCCCGACGCGCAAAAACAATATCAAATTCTGCTCTCGCGCGATCCAAAAGCACTCATGCGGGCGCATAAAAAGGAAGTCTGGATGGAGCGGCTTCGGCACAACAAATTTTTAAGGGCAGGAAAGAATCTGCTCAACAAACTGACAAGGAAGGAAAGACCATGAGCCTTCAAAAAAACGATCTGAACAAAAAGACCATTTTGGTAACGGGTGCGGCCGGTTTTATCGGCAGCAATCTTGTCCATCGTCTATTGCAGGAGTTTCCGGACTGTCGTGTTGTCGGTGTGGATAATTTGAACGATTACTATGATGTTTCGCTCAAAGAATACCGGCTGAAAAAGGTCGAGAAAACTCCGGGCGGCAATCGTTTCACCTTTTTCCGTCAGGATATTTCCGAGCGTGCGGGAATGGAGGAACTTTTCCGGCGCGAGAAATTTGACATTGTCGTCAATCTTGCGGCGCAGGCGGGCGTGCGGTATAGCATTGAAAATCCGGATGTCTATATCAAAAGTAATTTGATCGGTTTTTATAACGTTTTGGAACTTTGCCGGTATTATCCGGTCGAGCATTTGGTGTATGCATCTTCTTCGTCGGTTTACGGCGATAACGAAAAGATCCCGTTTTCGACAGACGATATGACCGACCGACCGGTGTCGCTTTACGGAGCTACCAAAAAAAGCAATGAACTGCTTGCCTATTCCTATGCAAAACTTTACGGCATTCCTTGCACGGGGCTGCGTTTCTTTACCGTTTACGGCCCTGCCGGAAGACCGGATATGGCGTATTTCGGGTTCACGCAAAAACTGCTTGCCGGCAAGACCATCGAGATCTTTAATTATGGCAACTGCAAACGCGATTTTACCTATGTGGATGACATTGTCACCGGAATTGTGAACGTCATGCGCTGCCCGCCAAAGTCCGGGGAGCAAAATGGTAGAAAGAGCGCGCCGGCGATGGTCTATAACATCGGCAACAGCAGCCCTGAGAATCTTCTGGACTTTGTGAATATTTTGCAGGAAGAACTGGTTGCCGCAGGGCTTTTGCCCGCTGATTATAATTTTGAGGCACACCGGAAACTTCTGCCCATGCAGCCGGGCGACGTTCCCGCCACATTTGCCGACGTTTCGGCACTCGAACGGGATTTTGATTTCAAACCGTCAACGACCTTGCGCGAGGGGCTGCACAAATTTGTGCAATGGTATCGGGAATATTATCAACAAAAATAACATCGATCTTTTCATTTGAATGGTTAGAGGATTTTTGCTATGAAAACATTTGTTTTGGCAACAACTGCCGCGGAACTTTTATCTTGGCCGTATTACATTAACTTGATCATCGGGTTTGTCGTTGCGATCATGCAAGCAATCGTTTTGGCTTTTTTAACAAAAATTGTAATTGACAAATCCTTGCGCAAAAGCAAAAGCATCGGCGATGGATTGAGTAAAATCGGCATTGAAAAAGTTGAATTCAGAAGCGGGAAAATGTCAATTTCCGATCAAAATGTATTGTTTGGCAGGAACGGAAAACAAAAACCCGCAAAGATAAAACTTTGTTTTTTAACAGGCGTTAATTTCTTCTTTGACTATCAAGAAGATCTACGCGAATTGGTAAAGAGCGGAACAAAAATACAAGTGCTTTTACTAAATCCGCTGAAACATACTCATTATGAGGAATATAAGAAAGATTTGGAAAATTATGATGTTTTCCAACGTAATTTCCCAAAAGAACTTCGGTCCAAAATCATTGAAAGATGTATTCGGGATTGGGAATTAAAAGATGAACCGTTTGCCGACCTGCCCTGTGTGGAACGAGCGTTTTTGATGCTTTCTTCCGCATACTTAAAAAAACTACCCGATGAGAAAAAATATAACACTTTGGATCAAAAAGAAAAATGGGCATTTTGGGACGCGAGATTGCATTCTTACGGTAATGATATTACGGAAATCATCATTGCAAGAAAGTTGCTGAAAGAAATCAACAGTCATTCCCAAAACGGCGGAGGTATTCAGTTACATTTTTATACAGATGAATATCAGATGCCGATTACACTTGCTGAATATGATTATGGAAATACAAGCAAAAACAAGTCGTTTGTATTACTTTGGACGAATATGAATGCTCCGGTGAGAGAAACGATAAAGTCTGTCAATGTATTGGCAATGAAAGACGGAAATCAGGATGCCGCTTTTGTTGAAGATATGAACGCAAGTTTTGATTATTTGATTGAAAAATATCCCAAAGATTATTTGGCAAGTGAAGAATAAACTTTGAGTGAATTTTGCCAATCTGAAAAAAAGAGGAGAAAAACAACAATATGAAAATTGCAGTAGCGGGAACGGGATACGTCGGTCTTTCGCTGGCGGTGCTGCTGGCACAGCATCACCAGGTCACGGCGGTGGACATTCTGCCCGAGAAAGTGGAGCTGATCAATCAAAAAAAATCACCCATCCAGGACGAATACATTGAAAAATACCTTGCCGAAAAGCAATTGGATCTGACTGCCACGCTGGATGCCGAGGCGGCATACCGTAACGCCGAGTATGTTATCATTGCCGCGCCCACCAATTACGATAGCAAAAAGAACTTTTTTGACACCTCGGCTGTGGAGGCGGTTATTGATCTTGTCATGCGCGTCAATCCAAAGGCGACCATGGTCATCAAATCCACCATTCCGGTTGGCTATACGCAGTCTATCCGCGCAAAGACGGGAAGCAAAAACATTTTGTTCAGCCCTGAGTTTTTGCGCGAGAGCAAGGCGCTTTATGATAATCTTTACCCATCCCGCATCATTGTGGGGACAGACCTTGCCGACACAGAATTGACGAAAAAAGCCGAGCAGTTTGCCGCGCTTCTTAAAGGGGCGGCGCTCAAAGAGGACGTTCCCACGCTGATTATGGGGCTAACCGAGGCGGAGGCGGTCAAACTGTTTGCCAACACCTATCTTGCCCTGCGCGTTTCCTATTTCAATGAACTGGATACCTATGCTGAAATGAAGGGCCTGGATACCGCAAAGATCATTGACGGCGTTTGTTTGGACCCGCGCATCGGCGCACATTATAACAACCCCTCTTTCGGTTATGGCGGTTATTGCTTGCCCAAGGATACCAAACAACTGCTCGCAAACTACGACGAGGTCCCCGAAAATCTGATCCGCGCCATTGTGGAAAGCAACCGTACCCGCAAAGATTTTATTGCCGATCGTATTTTGGAAAAAGCAGGATACTATGCCTATTCCGAAAATAACGAGTTCAATGAAGCACAGGAAAAGCAGGTCACGGTCGGCGTCTATCGCCTGACCATGAAGAGCAATTCGGATAACTTCCGGCAGAGCGCCATTCAGGGAGTGATGAAGCGCATCAAGGCAAAGGGTGTGCGCGTCATTATTTATGAACCGACGCTTGCCGACGGCGAAACCTTTTTCGGCAGTTTGGTGGTCAATGACCTTGCCGCGTTCAAAGCGCAAAGCAACGTCATTCTTGCCAACCGGTTTGACCAAAGCCTTTCGGATGTTGCCGATAAGGTTTATACCCGCGATCTTTACGGGAGAGATTGAAAGAGATGAAAAAAATATTGTTTGTTCTCCCCTGGCTCGCCATTGGAGGTTTGGAGCGCGTGCAGGTCAATCTTGCCAATGCGCTTGTCGACCGGGGATATGATGTCACAGTGATGACATTGAACCCGCAAGCGGACCTCAAAAACGAACTTTCGCCAAAGGTGAAATACGTTTACAAACCGCCAAAGCCGCATCCGATCGCGCAGCGCATCCCCTATATCCGCAATCGGTTTTATGACGACGGAATGTGGGAAACGCGCGCCTCGGCAAAGAAACTCTACCAATATTATGTAGGCAACGAGCAGTATGATGTGGAAGTTGGCTTTTTCCGTGGGCTTTCGGTCAAAATCATCAGCGGATCCACCAATCCTCATTCGGTCAAGTTGGCATGGGTGCATAGTGATTTTAAGTTTTGCACCGGAATCACCAATAATTTCAAAACCATGGCGGCGGCAAAAGCGGCATATGGAAAATTTGACCGTATCATTTGCGTTTCAGACCGCGCAAAAGAGAGCTTCATCGAGGTGATCGGCTATCCCGAAAAGGCTACCCGCATCTACAATCTGATGCCTGCGCAAAAGATCCGGACTTTGAGTGAAGGATCCTGCAATGCCGTAAAGCGAAAATTCACCGTTGTTTCGGTCGGGCGGTTCAATGCACAAAAAGGATTTGATCGGCTGATCGGCGCAATAAAAAAACTGATTGCCGATGGCACCGATATGGAGCTTTGGTTGATCGGTGACGGTGAGGAACGCGAAAAACTCCAAGCCCTTGCCGCTGGAGGAGAACGCATCCGCTTTTTCGGCAGTCAACAAAACCCTTACCCCTATATGAAACAAGCCGATCTTTATGTTTGCTCCTCTCGGTTTGAAGGCTTTAACCTGACGGTTGCCGAGGCGTTGATTCTGGGACGCCCTGTATTGAGTACCGATTGTACCGGTCCTACCGAAATTTTGGACGGCGGCAAGTACGGAAAGATCGTTGAAAACAGCGAAGAGGGGATCTATCAGGGTATCAAAGAATTGATGGAAGATACCAAAACGCGCCAACGATATAAAAAAAAGGCAAAAGAACGGGCAATCTATTTTGCACCGGAAAAAGCCGTTCAGGAAATAGAAACGCTATTTTGAAAAAAGAAAGGAAACGCGACGAAAATGGGCGCAGAAAACCAAGCAAAGATCACGGTCGTGGTTACCGTTTATAATATTGCGGATTACCTGCCCCGCTTTTTTGAGAGCATGGCAGCGCAGACCTACCCGTACTATCGCATTTTGATCGTGGACGATGGTTCAGAGGATAATAGTCTGGAAGTTTGCCGCACCTATGCTACAAAGGACGACCGTATCGTGATCCATGCACGCCCTCATGCCGGAATTTCCCCGGCACGGAACTATTCCATGGAGCAGTTGGATACCGAATACACCGTTCATGCCGATGGTGATGACTACGTAGAGCCGGATTATCTGTTGCATCTGCTTACCGCTATTGAAAAATACAACGCCGACTGGGCGATCTCCCGCGTTGCCTATCAAAGCGAGGGGAGCGACCATATTGACAGCGTTTTCCCGGCTTATGGAGAGAAAATGGTCAAACGGGAAGAATTTGCCGATTTTCTGCCAATGTTGTTTTCCGATCGACGCCTCAACTATCTTTACGGAAAAATCTATAAAACCGAATATTTTAAGACCTTACGGATCGAGCCGGACGTCAAGCAAGGCTCGGATACCATGATCAATTGTCAATACATTGAAAAGATCGCCAATCTCGTCGTCATTGACGACGTTGATTACCATTATATTAAATACAATGCCCGGTCGGTCACATCCTATGCGGGTGCCGAGGCGTTTGAGCGTTTGAAACGCATCAATCGATTTGTTATTTTTTCCATGAAAAAACAGGGCCTATTTACGCCAAAAATGGAAGCGGCAGTAGATAATCGCACGCTGCTTTCCGCCATTTGGGTGACCGAGCGGATCTTAAATACCGTCTCGGATCGCGAGGCAAAACAGCAGCAAATCGATCTCGTTTTGAATGACGAAATGTATGTGGAAGCATATCAACGCGCCAAACGGATCGGATTTGAACCGAATTTTCATCCGATCCCGCCGCAAAGCGGCAAAAACTACCTGCGGAAAGTGGATCGGGAAGAAAACAATCTTATCCGCAAGGCCGCAATTTTGAAAAAATGCCCCAAGTTTCTCGTCAAACTCTACCGCAAAATCAGGGGGAAACATGGAGAAGAATGAGATTCTGCTCTCGGTCATTGTTCCGGTTTACAATGGCGCCGATGTCGTGAGCAACCTGACTGACTCGGTGTTGAAAATCAAACGAGATGATCTGGAACTGATTTTAATAGATGACGGCTCAACCGATGACACGCCCGCAGTTTGCCGAAAAATTGCCGAAGCCGACCCGCGATGCAAAGTTTTGCGGCAGGAGAACCGCGGTGTTTCGGCAGCACGCAACGCCGGGTTGGAGGTCGCTCGCGGAGAATACATCTACTTTTGCGATTGTGACGACGAGGTCATTCCCGAAACGTTGGAACAGGGTATGGAGCTGGTGGAAAAGACCGGCTATGATGTGTATTTATTCGACTATTTCTATCGTTTTGTCAAAGAAGAACGGAGACCGGTCCGCCAACAGTTTGAGATTCCAAAAGACCAAAAGTTGAATCGCCAACAAATTGTTTATTTGCTGCTTGCGCCGTTGTTTCTGAAAGCCGGAACCGGATTTGCCTCGCTTTGGAACAAAATCTATTCGGCAAAATTGATCCGAAAAAACGGTCTTCGCTTTGAAGAAAAGGTAGGCAAAGGCGAGGATTGGCGCTTTTTGTTGGATTGCCTTGACGTTGCTGAAACCGGGTATTATTTGCCGGAAGTTCTCTATATTTACAACTTGGACGGTTCGCAAACCGAGAAAAAGTATAAAAAAATTCCAGGTGCGCATCTTTTGGGTGCCAATGTTCGTAAACTGACCTTATCTTCCAAATATAACTTTGATTTTCCCGATAGGCGGAAATATCGCATTTACCAAAGTTTACTTTCCGAGGTTGCCTATTCGGCGGCAAACGGATGTGAAAAGCGGGAGATTCTTGATATGATGCGAAATCCAACGGTAAAAAAAGCGGCACAAAAGTTGCGTGCTCTCAAAAAAGACGAGTGTTTGGAATACGGTATTTTGAAAAGAGATCGATTGCGCGCATTTTGTATTTTGCATAGAAACAGATTCCTTTTGAGCGTTTTAGAGAAAAAAATCAATCGGCTGGGAGAGTAGATATTTCCATGGATATTTCCTTTTTGATCGATGATATGAATGTCGGCGGCGCGCAACGCGTCGTTTCCATCCTTGCGGGCGCTTTTTCCGAGCGAGGGCACTCCGTTCGCATTGTGATACAGCGCGCCGATGCAACCGTTGCCTATTCTCTCAACGAACAAATCAAAGTCGTTCTTTTGACAGAAGAAGAGAAGAAGTTGCATCCTTCCGCGTTTTCAAAAAAATGGCGCACCTTTCTTATGAAGATGAAAAGAAGATTTCACCCGTCCTGGGGCGGTCCCTATGAACAGATCTGCTATTATTCGGAACGAGCGGAAATGCTGGCGGCGTATTTCAAATCTTACCCTACCGATATTCTTTTTAGCTTTTTGGTGGAAAGCAATATTCTTGCCGGGCTTGCCGCCGGTTCGATTCGGGCAAAAGTCTATGCCGCCGAGCGAAATTATCCCGACCGTCCGATGAAAGAGCATATCAGGGCTCTGCGCAATAAGGCATACGCAAAATGCACCGGCTGTGTTTTCCAAACCGCAGAGCAGGCAAAGTCATTTTCCAAAAAGATCCAAAGAAAAGCCATAGTCATTCCCAACCCTGTTAAAGAGGATCTGCCGCAAGCGTTCCTTGGTGAAAGGCGAAAGGCAATTGTCAATTACTGTGGGTTTAAAGGGCACAAGAATATTCCGCTATTGATCCGGGCGTGCGCAAAAGTACTCCCCGAGCATCCCGAATACTCTTTGGAGTTATACGGTTACGGGGATGCCGAAGAGATCAAGCAAATGGTCGCAGCTTTCCATTTGGAAGACCGCGTAGCCTTTTTCCCGTTCTGTCCGGATATTCACGAGAAAGTGCGGGACGCCGCCATGTTTGTCATGACGTCGGATTTTGAAGGAATGCCGAATGCTTTGTTGGAAGCCATGGCGATCGGGTTGCCGGTCATTTCCACCGATTGTAGGGGCGGCGGCGCAAAAGCCTTGATCCGTGACCATAAAAACGGCATTTTGGTACCGGTCGGAGATGAAGAGGCGGTTGCCGAAGCGATGGAGTTTTATATTGAAAACCCTACCGTTGCAGAGGAGTATGGCAAACGGGCGCAAGAAGTCAAAAAAGATTTTGATGTTGCAGAAATCTCCAAACGCTGGTTGAACTTGATTGGAGAATAGGGAGAAAAAATGTTTCAAAAGTTGTATGAAAAGTTGGACGCGTGGAAATGGACGTATTTCAACGTCGATAGTCAAAAATGTATCCTCTCGGATCGGGCATTTATCTCCAAATATTATTTCAAACGCATGGGTAAAAAATTGGATTTGAAATATCCAAAAACCTTGGCGGAAAAGTTGAATTGGCTCAAAATCTATTACCACGATCCGCTTATGACGATCTGTGCCGACAAATATCGGATGCGGGAATATGTCAAACTGATTTTGGGCGAAGGATATACTCCTGCATTGCTCGGAGTTTGGGAAAAACCGGAAGAGATCGATTTTGACAAACTACCCCAAAAGTTTGTTTTGAAAACGAATCACGATGGTTGTCCCATTATTTGCACCGATAAAAGCAAACTGGATTTTAATGCAGTGCGGCAACAACTTTCTCAAAAGTTGAAAACCGATTATTACGCAAGGGGCAGAGAATGGGCATATAAGAACATCAAACGTCTGATTTTCGCCGAGGAATATCTGGAGCCGGAAAGCGGAGAACTGATCGACTACAAGTTTTTCTGTTTCAATGGTGAGCCGAAACTCTTGTATGTCATAAGTGAGAAAATCAACGAAAAGAACGGCGCGCTTGATTATTTTGATATAGAGTTTCGAGAACTTCCTTTCAAAAGAATTGGAAAAAACAAGGCAAAAGATCAGCCGCAAAAACCAGAAGATTTTGAAAAGATGATCCAAATTGCAAAAAAATTGAGCAGTTACGGTGAAGGCGGCATCCCATTTGTTCGTGTGGATATGTATTTCTGCAACGGCAAAATCTTTGTTGGGGAGTTGACTTTTTATCCGACAAACGGAATGCACGAATTTGAACCTGCCGAATGGAATCAAATCATTGGAGATTATCTGATTCTCCCGCGCAAGAACGGATATAAACATCAACGCGGGCGAGATCGCGCATGGATCCGCCGGACGTTGAAAAACTGATTTCGGAGAAAACGAAAATGGGATTAATCGGAAGAATAAAACGACTTTTCAAACCGGAGCAGAAGCAAACTCCAAATAAAACCAAAGAAGAAATATGGGCAGAAAAGGTACAAGCGCTTCGGCAAAGAGGTGCTAAAATCGGAGATGGTACGCGCTTGAATTGCGATATTGGTGATTTTGGGACGGAACCTTATCTGGTAGAAGTCGGTGAAGATTGTTTGTTCGCTGCCGACGTTAAATTCATCACGCATGACGGTGGGGTCAAGGTATTGAACACAATGGGATATTTCGGTGGCAAAAAAATGGATCGGATTGCACCGATCAAGGTTGGTAACAATGTTTACATCGGTACCGGCGCATTCATCATGCAGGGCGTGACTATAGGAAACAATGTCATCATCGGCGCGCGTGCGGTTGTAACGCACGATATTCCGGATAATGTGGTTGCCGTAGGAATGCCTGCAAAAGTGTTAAAGACGATTGACGAGTATTATCAATCCGGAGTCGATAAAGGTTGGTATTATCCAACTGCGGGGCTTCCGTTTGAGGAGAAAAAAGCGTATTATCAAGCAGTGTTTCAGGAAGGCGAACAAGAACAACCCTGAAACAAACGGTCGGATATATTATATCCAGCTGGAATTGAAACAAAAAGGAGCAACCAGTGAAGAGCGAAATTCTGCTTTCAATAATCGTGCCGATCTACAACGGAGCCGATACGATCCAAAAAACGGTTTCCTCGATGTTGGCTGTAAAGCGGGACGATATCGAATTGATCTTTGTGGACGATGGATCCGTTGACAACACCCCGGAAATTTTGCGCGCCATTGTAAAATCGGATCCGCGCTGCAAAATAATCCGGCAGGAAAACCGCGGTGTTTCGGCGGCGCGGAATTCCGGATTGGAGATCGCTCGCGGCAAATACATCTATTTTTGCGATAGTGATGACGATGTCATTCCCAAAACGCTGGAGCAGGCGGTGGGGCTTTTACAAGAAGACGAGATAGATCTTTGGATCTTTGATTTTTGGCATCATTTTTCCGATTCGAGCGAGGACCGGAAAAGCGGATTTATGCTGCCTTCCGACCGTGTTTTGGAAAAAGAAGAGCTTGTGCGGTTGATCTTAATGCCACTGATCTGCTTTGAGGCAACCGATTTTCCCTCTGTCTGCAACAAATTCTTCTCCCGCAGGATGCTGGAGGAAAACCGCGTTTTATTTGATGAAAAAGTGGCTTACGGTGAGGATTGGAGATTTGTCGTTGATGCAGTGGACGCGGCTGCGAATGCCCGCTATATTCCCCAAACATTTTACATTTACAATCAACCTGCGACTCAAGAATCAGGCAGATACCGCCATCAACCGGGGCTTCACCTGCTTGGCGCACAGGCGCGCAAATGGCGACTCAGCGAAAAATATGGAATCGAGATCCCTCAAAAAACGAGGGTAGCACAATGCAAAAATATTTTGGCAGGCATTGTTTTCTCTGCTGCCAACCGGTGTGAAAAAGCAGAATTTCGCGCTATGATCCGATCTGAGACAGCTCAAACCGCCGCTAAGAAGATTCTTGATTTGCCGAAAGAAGAGCGTCTCTCTTGCGAGATCACGAGAAGACATTTGCTGGCGGCGCGATTCATCATTTGGAAAAATACATTTCTTGTCCGCCTGTTTGCAAAAAGCCGGCTGGGCAAAAAGGATTTTGATTTATAAAAAAATCCGTTGCAAAAGATTTCCGCACGATAGGAGTATTTATGAAACGCGTAGTAGAGCTTATCCCGTTTCTGAATGACGCAGGCGCCGAAAATCTGATTAAAAACTATTGTTTGGCGATTGACCGAAAAAAGTTTGAGATGATCGTTGTCACGTTGTTTGATTGCAATACTGATTGTGCCGTTTACCGGGCGATCGACGCCTCCGGCATTCGGATCCTTTCTGTATATGATGGAAACAAGCGGCAAACGAGCAAACTTGCCAAGCGTCTTTCCGATTGGGTACAACAGAACCCTTCACGAATAACCGTCCGCATTTGGGATCGCTTATTTGCGGATCATGTTCAACGGATCCTTCAGGCAAGGATCGATAAAAAAACAGGACACGACCTTGGCAAATTGTTAAGATCGCTCAAACCCGATATCATTCATGCACACCTGCATGTACAAAATGTTCTGCGTTGGACAAGATTGCCTCAAAACACGCGGCTGTTTTACACCTGCCATAGCGAGCCTTACCGCTATTTCAGCGGAACGGAATTCAAAAACGTCAATTATTTGATCCGAAAATACGGAATGCGTCTGATCGCCCTGCACAAGGAAATGCAAACCAAGATCAACGAGTTGTTTAGAAGAAACGATACGCTGCAATTGAATAACTGGGTGGACTTTACAAGATTCCGCTCGATCACAGAACCCCGTGAGGCAATCCGCAAAGACCTGGGATTGCCGGAGAAGGCGCTTGTATTGGGTACGGTGGGTAGGATCGTTGAATGCAAAAACCAAGTTTTTTTGGTAGATGTTTTGAAGCAGATCGTTGATCGCGGCACCGATGCGGTTTTGGCTATTTGTGGTGCCGGCGAAGAAGCGGTTAAAACCGGGATTATAGAACGCGCAAAAGTATATGGACTGGAGGAAAGGCTGATTTTTCTCGGCGTTCGGCAGGATGTGG
>CAMOHW010000002.1 GCA_946615525.1 uncultured Clostridia bacterium
CACACACTTCCGTGTATCTCTGTATCTCTCTTGTTGTTCAGTTTTCAAAGATCGTTTTGCCGCCCATTTTTTCGGACAGCTTATTTATTATACTACAAGGCATTTTTTTTGTCAACCCCTTTTTTGAAATTTTTTCAAAAATTTTTTCGCCTTTTTTTGTCGGTTTTGAGTAGATGTTTTTGCTTTGTGAAAGAATAAGAAAAACGGCTTGTAGAAAGGGTTTTCTTATGGTTACAATTGCTTTTCGCACTCTGTTGATCTACCTGATCCTGCTTTTTACCATGCGTTTGATGGGCAAACGACAGATCGGAGAATTGGAAGTGACTGAACTCGTGACCACCCTTTTGGTCTCGGAAATCGCCTCCATTCCCATCACCAATCAGGATATTCCCGTACTCCATGCGGTGATCCCCATTTTTTTGCTCTTGATCCTGGAGGTCCTCTCCTCATGGCTCCCCTTGCGGCTTCCCTTTTTAAAGATCCTCTTTTCCCCCAGCCCGACTCCGCTGATCCGGAACGGGGGCCTTTGCCCCGAGGCGCTGGACTCCAATCGCATATCCGCCGAGGAGCTGATGACCGAAGTCCGGCAAAAGGGGTATTCCGACCTTTCGCAGATCGAGGAGGCGATCCTGGAATCCAACGGCAAAGTAACGCTTGTGCCAAAGCCGGAATTTGCAACGCCGAACGCCTCGCAACTCGGGTTGCAACCAAAGGAGGAGCCGCTCCATCACATTGTGTTTTGTGGCGGTCGAATCAGCAAACCGGGCTTGAAGATGATCGGCAAAGACGCGGCATGGTTCCGCCGGGAGTTGACGCGGCGGCACTATACGGCAAATATGCTCTATTGCGCCACTGCCAACAGCAAAGGAGAGCTGACGCTGATTGAAAAGGAGAAACAACCATGAAAGAGGTGATTGCCGTTTTGATTCTGCTCCTTCTTTTGGTCGGATTTGTGGTGTGGAACGCCATATATATTAATAATGTAGCAACTCGATTGGCAGATATGGTGGAAGCCCTGCCGGGCATCACCGACCCTGCCTGCCCTGCCGCGGCAGAAGCCTTGCACAAGGAGTGGGAAAAATATGCGCCGATCGTTGGATTTTCTGTGAGTTACTCGGTTGCCGATCGCGTCGGGGAGCAAAGCTCGGTCCTTTCGGCGTGCGCCGAGTGCGGTGACGAGGCCGGCTATGTTTCGGCACGCGCTCTGCTTGCCGACTCTTTGCGCGACCTGCGCCGTGCCGAGCAGTTTTCGATACGGAGTTTGTTCTGAATGCAAAAAGGAAGCGTTCGCTTTTTCGAACACTTCCTTTTATTATATATGAGGGATTCCGGCGATTACTCGGCGGATTTTTCCTTCCAAACCAGCGAGAGCGCGGGCAGGACCATGGCTCCTACCGTGTTGCCGGCGATGACCAGCCACAAAAAGCCGAACGCCCGGAGAGAAAAGATGCCGCTGACGGCAAAATAGCCGATGTCGGCGATCGAGTGCTCAAACCCGCTCAAAATGAAGACCGGAATGGCAAACAGCACTCCGATGGGCGACTTTTTCTCCTTGAAAACGGCAACCGCAACATACATCAGCACTCCGCAAAAACAGCCGCGGGCAAAGGTCTGCCACCAGGTCTGCCCTGCCAGTTTTGCATTGCAGAGGGCGAGGGCGGTCTCTTTCATGGCAGGAATTGCCGCCATGAGCGCCCAGCCGCACAGAACAACGCCGACAAGGTTGCCCAAAAGCCCCAGCAGCAATTCGGATACTTCTGTTTTGCCGTGTTTGAGAACGATAAAACCGATTTTCCCGGTGTAAAGCGAGAAGCCGAAATAGCAGATGGTGAGGAGGGCGACCGAGAACAACACCGCACCCACGATCTTATCCGGACAGCCGAGATAGACGGCGCAACCAATAGAGATCATTACGCCCGAGGCAATTCCTTTGGCAATGTTGGCAAAAATGGGTTTCATGTTTATGACCATTCCTTTCTTTTTATGCAAATATCATCAGCGCAATGCCGGCAAGCAGGCATCCGATACCGAGAATAACCTCTACTAGTCCAACGGTTTTTGCGTATCGTTCGGTTTTCTTTTTGGAGCGAACATCTTCTGCAAAGCCGTTGACGAGAAAATATTTTTTTTGAAAATAGATGAAATAACCAAACACCCCAAATGCCAAACCAAGTAGAATGGCAACGATTTTGAGAGCAAGCATCGTAACGGTTCTCCTTACTTCCGGTTTTATTTGTAGTATTTTTCAATGCCGCCGTAGCCGACGATGAGTTTGCCCTCGCGCGTTTTTTGAATGAAGTTTGCAAGCCGTTTGGCAAACTCTGCCGGGCGCTTTCTCGCCGCATCAATATAGGCAATGCGGATGCGCTGATAGGGTTCGGTAAAGGTTTGATAGTGTTCCCACGCCTGTGCATCCTGCCGAATGGCGGACAGGATATCCTCCGGGAAGACAAACGGGGCGCGGATCAGCTCCTCGACCGACGGTTTGAGCTTCGGGTGGATCAACCCATGGGCGTCCAGCCAGATCAATCGTTCAATATTCGGTTGAGAATAAGCGCTCCCTTTGCGGCGCGGTGTAAAACGGCGCAGTTGGTGCGTCCCGTCCAGCGTTCCCGCCTGTCCGTCGATCCAGCCGAAGCAGAGCGCTTCCTCGACTGCATCATTATAAGAAACGCCTGTTTCACCCGACGCGATTGTTGGGAACACGAACCAAACCTCATGTTCGGTTTCAAAATGCTCCGAAAGCCACGCGCGCCACTCCTTGCGGTCGGTGCAGAAAAAAATCTGTTTTTTGCTCATGGAAACCTCGCTCAGTTCAATTTTTGGGTTGCTCCTTGCCAATGACCTTTTTCTGCCAAGACCACTTGCCGCATTTCGGGCATTTCATATAGCGCGTGCGCCCCATGTGCATGGCAAAATTGACGCTGCTGTATTTGGGAATGTAGCGGTGACCGCACTCGGCGCACTCATAGTACCCCGCCACCTGTTCGATTTTGAGCGCAAACGCCATTGCCACGATAAACTGCACCATCCCGATGCCAAAAAGCAACCAAAAGATCCACATCGGTTTTTCCATGACCATAAATACGATCCCGATGGCAAGCATGGCGAACAGGAACACCGTGGACAGAACGCCGATGACGATCTCCATCTTCAAAAGCCGACGATCGGCTTCCTCTTTTTGTTTGACCATTTCCACCAATGCCTGTTCTGCTTTTTCGTTGTAGCTTTCCATAGAAAGTTCCTCCCCACAAAGTAATTCGTTGACCGTGATTTTGAGAATGTTACATAAATCGAGCATAATGGACGCGTCCGGCAAAGACCTTCCGGTTTCCCATTTGGACACTGCACGGTCGGTAATGCCCATTTTTTCGGCAAGTTGCATTTGCGTTATTCCCTGCTCTTTTCGCTTTTCGGCAATAAATTTGCCAATTTGGATTTGATCCATGCGCTTTCATCTCCTTTCACGGTCATTGTAGCAAATATTTGCGGGAAAGTCCACAAACCGGCGGTTGAGTGGGGAGAAATCAACCGCAGGTAGAGGGATTATCCATTATTTTTTTGCGTTACATAGAGATGCCCGACGGCAAACAGGCAGGCAAAGCCGACCAGTAGCCAGTGGCGCAACAGCAGTCCGCTCAAAAGAAAGATGCAGGCGGGCAAAATGGCAAGTGCCGGGGCAAGGCCTGTATTTTTCTTTTTGCCATAGATTGCAAACACAATCCAATATGCCGCGAGCAGTGCGCCGTTTCCGGCAAAATAGAGGAGCATTGCGGCAACGCTTGCAAAGCCAAACTCCCAAACCAAAAGCGGAAACCACATCAACAGAATGCAGGCATACCGCCCCACCTGCTCCAAGAGGTTCATTGCCCGGTTGGTGCAGCGATTTTGTTCGCCTTTGTGCCGGATCGCGTAAAGAATATTCGGAACGAGCATAAGGATCACGATCCCCGCCCCGAACAGATTGATCCATCCGAATTGCATGGTAAATCTCCTGTCAGATCCAATGTTTCAAATCTTCCTTTTTTAGTATAACAGAGATTTGCTTTTTTTGCAATCCCTTTCTAAAAAACAGTATCAAAAAGCCGCCCCTGCCGGTAGGCAAAGGCGGTTTCATAAGGGGATGGTATGCGTTTTAGACTATGCGAACCTTATACATTCCGGTAATTCCGGCAATATGGTCAATGGCTTTTTGCGAGGGAATTGCACCAACATCCAAAACGGTGTAGGCGTTGTCGCCTTTGGATTTGTTGGTCATGTTCTCAATGTTCAGCCCCTCCTCCGAGAGTGCGGTGGAGATTTGTGCAATGACCGCCGGAACATTGGCGTGCAGAGCGCAGATGCGTGCCGCCCCGGTGCGCGGCGAGGAAACATTGGGGAAGTTGACGCTATTGGTGATGTTCCCGTTTTTCAGGTAATCGTCCAGTTCGCGTGCCGCCATAACGGCGCAGTTGTTTTCGGACTCCTCGGTGGAAGCGCCCAGGTGCGGGATGGCGACTGCGTGGGGAGCGTGCAGGATCTCCTCGGTGGGGAAATCGGTAATATATGCCGAGAGCTTTCCGCTCTCCAATGCGGCCGTCAGATCGGCGGCATTGACCAGGTCGGCACGCGCCAGGTTGATGAGCTTGGCTCCGTCCTTCATTTTTGCAATGCTTTCGGCATTGATCATTCCCTTGGTCTGCGCAGTGGCGGGAACATGGAGGGTAATGTAATCGGCGGCGGCAAAAATCTCATCAAAAGTTGCGGCGCGCTCTACGCGATGGTTCAGGTTCCATGCACCCTCGACCGAAAGGAAGGGGTCGCAACCAATGACCTTCATACCCAGGTGGATCGCCGTATTGGCGATCATACCGCCAATGGCTCCCAAGCCGATAACACCCAGTGTTTTGCCGTAAAGTTCGGTCCCTGCGAACTTGGATTTTCCCTTTTCCACCTGTTTGGCAACATCTTCGGTCAGGGTCTTTGCCCATTCCACACCGCCTACCACATCACGTGCGGCAAGCAGGAGAGCAAGAACGGCAAGTTCTTTCACGCCGTTGGCGTTTGCGCCCGGCGTATTGAAAACGACGATGCCCGCCTGACTGCAACGGTCAATGGGAATGTTGTTGACGCCGGCACCGGCACGGGCAACCGCTTTGAGTGCCTTGCCGAACTCCATCTCGTGCATCACTGCCGAGCGGACAAGAATGCCGTCCGGATTTTCGACGCCTTCGCCAACGGTATAATCTGCGCCCAGTTCGTTAAGACCTACCTGGGCAATTTTATTGAGCAATTGGATCTTCATGTTCGTTCTCTTCTTTCTTTATGCTTTGGGATTTTCGGCGGCAAACTGTTTCATAAACGCCACCAGTTTTTCAACGCCTTCATAGGGCATTGCATTGTAGATGGATGCACGCATACCGCCGACCGAGCGGTGACCTTTGAGGTTTTTCAGCCCGGCTTTTGCGGCGTCGGACGCAAACTTTTTATCCAGGTCGGGGTTGCCGGTCACAAAGGTGACATTCATCATAGAACGGCTGTTCTTTTTGACCGGGGCAATGTAGTAATCCTGGCTATCCAGGTAACCGTAGAGCAGGTTGGCTTTCTTTTCGTTCATCTGTTTCATCACATCCAGACCACCCAGACCGAGGATCCACTCGTAAACCAGTTTTGCCATGTAGATGGTGTAGCAAGGCGGGGTGTTATACATGGAGCCGTTTTCCGCCATGGTCTTCCATTCCAGCATGGTGGGCATATTCGGCTCGGCGTAGTCCAAAAGGTCCTCGCGCACGATCACCAGGGTAACGCCTGCGGGCGCCATGTTCTTCTGCGCGCCTGCATAGATCACGCCAAAGCGGGAAACGTCAACCGGCTCGGAGATGATGCAGGAAGACATATCGGCAACCAGCGGAATATCGCCCGTATCGGGGATCTCGGGATACTTGGTGCCGTAAATGGTGTTGTTGTAGCAAATATGAACATAGGCGGCGTCGGGGCGGAAGCAATCTTTGGTCAGCGCGGGAACGTGGTCAAAGTTATCGTCCTTGGTGGTTGCGGAGCAAACAACGTCATAGCCCAGTTTTTGCGCTTCTTTGAATGCCTTGCCCGAGAACTGGCCGGATACCACATAGTCGGCTTTGCCGGTGCGGCGGATCAGGTTCATGGGAACGGCGGCAAACTGCGTGGAAGCGCCGCCCTGCAAGAACAGGACTTTGTAATTATCGGGAATGTTCATCAACTTGCGAAGCAGAGCTTCGGCTTCGGCAATGATGGGTTCATAATCGGCGGAACGGTGGGACATTTCCATAACGGACATACCGGATTCCCCGTAGTTGACAAGCTCTGCAGCCGCCTTTTCAAGGACGGGAAGCGGGAGCATGGAAGGCCCTGCCGAAAAATTATAAACGCGATCGATCATAGTAAGGTTCCTCCTAAAGATCTGAAAAAATGAGATTGGAACTACTATATCATTTTTATAAAAAAATGTCAATACCTTTTCGAAAAATTGTGTTAAAAATTTATCAGATTGATAATTTTGTATCAAGTTATGCTATTTATTCATACCTTTTATGCAAAAAAATCCATATTTTTCCGCCTGATTTTATCAAAATCCTTTTATTTGTTATTTTTTTATCAAACTTTTAGGGCAAAAAGAGAGGGGCAACCGCTCACCCGGCGGTTGTTTTTTCTTGAAAACTTTCGTTTTTTTGTCAAAACATCTTGATTTTGGAGTAAAAAAAGGTTACAATAATTATGTATCGTCTTTTTTTACCATGAAGTGAGGTTTAGAAACAATGAAACAATTCAGAAAAATTGGTATTTTGACTTCCGGCGGCGATTCCCCCGGAATGAACGCCTGTGTAAAAGCCGTTGTTCACCGCGCGGCGGAGCTGGGCATTGCCGTAATCGGCATCAACGGCGGCTATTCCGGCTTGATCAATAATGACCTTGTGGAACTGACCGAGCGCAAAGTTGCCGATATTGCCGGCGAGAGCGGCACCATTCTGTATTCCAGCCGTTGCCCCGAGTTCAAAACCGAGGAAGGCATGCAAACTGCCATTGCCACCTGCCGCGCCAACAACATTGACGCGCTTGTTTGCATCGGCGGCGACGGAACTTTCCGCGGCGCGACCGACATGACTCTGCGCGGCATTCCCTCCATCGGCATTCCCGGCACCATCGACAACGATATTACCGCCACCGACTACACCATCGGTCTGGATACCGCCATCAATACATCTACCCAACTGATCGACAATCTGCGCGACACCCACGAGTCCCATGCCCGCGTCGGCGTGGTCGAACTGATGGGCAACGAGTGCGGACAGATCGCCCTCTATGCCGCCATTGCTTCGGGTGCCGTTGCCTGCGCCATTCCCGAGATCCCGTTTGACGAGGACGCCGCCATCAAGCGCATCCTTGCCCATCGCTCCGCCGGGAAGCGCAACATGATTGTTGTGGTTGCCGAAGGGCTCAAAGCCGCCGACGGAACGCCCTATGCTGAGGAGTTGAACAAAAAGATCAACGCCGCCGGCATTGAGAGCAAGTTCTTCCGCGCCGCCCATGTCATTCGCGGCGGCAGACCGACCGCCCGCGACCGCGTGACCGCCGCCCGTATGGCTTGCTACGCCGTGGAAAAACTGGTGGAAGGCGAATCCAACCTTGTTGTTTGTGAGAATGACGACAAGATCGACAGTATGGATATCACCCTTGCGCTGATTACCGACCGGATGTATAAAAACAAACTCAAACCCGGTGACCTGGATCGTTTTTCGCCCGCCGAAGTGGAAACCATGAAGGCAATTTGCGAGAAACGCCGCGCCGAGATCGCCGCTCTCTACTCTGTTGCCGAGCATATCGCGCAGTAAAGACGCGAGAAAAACATTGAGGGGCGGGAAACCTTTTTGCAAAAGCGTTTCCCGCCCCTCAAACTTCCTACCCTTTGAAAAAAACGAGAAAGGAGAGCCGACTATGATCACGCGGAATTCACCGGTCAGTGTTTTGCCCGGCATTGGAAAAGTCAAAGCGGCGGCATACGCCAAACTGGGCATTCTGACGCTTGGCGATCTGATTTTGCACTATCCGCGCGCCTATGAGAACCGCGGAGAGATCCGCGAGCTTGCCCAAGCGCGTCCCGACGGAAAGTCGGCGCTGATCCTGACGGTTGGAAGCGACCCGAAAGTGGTGCGTTTACGCAGTCACAAATCCTTTCTCAAATTCAAAGCGTTTGACGACAGCGGAGTCTGCGAGATCACCTATTTCAACCAGGATTACCTCAAATCGGTCTTTCCGGTGGGCTCGGTCTTCCGCTTTTGGGGCAAGGTCGAGCAAAAAGGCAAGCGGTTTGCGCTCTCCTCGCCGGTCGCCGAGCCCTGGGCTCCGGGCATCGATCTGCCGCCGCTTTGCGCCGTCTATCGTCTGACCGACGGCATTACCCTCAAACAGATCACAAAAGATGTGGAAACGGCGCTGGAACTGTTGAAAGATCAACAGCTTTCCGATCCGTTGCCCCCTGAACTGCTCGCAAAATACCGCTTTTTGCCGCTGGCGGTTGCCGAGGAACACCTGCACCGCCCGCTCGACCGCGACGATTTGGAAGAAGCGCGGCGGCGGCTGGTCTATCAGGAGTTCTTTGATTTCTCGCTGGGCATGGCGTTTATGCGCCGCAAGACGACAGCCCCCACCGCTCCGGTTTGCCGCGTAGAGTCACTGGAACCGCTCCTTTCCCTGCTCCCCTACCGTTTGACGGGCGCGCAGGAGCGCGTGATCGACGAGATCCGCACCGACCTGGCAAGCCCGACTCCCATGAGCCGCATGATTGTTGGCGACGTTGGCAGCGGCAAAACGATTTGCGCCGCCGCCGCAATTTGGATGGTGGTAAAGAACGGCCGCCAGGCAGCGCTGATGGCGCCTACCGAGATCCTTGCCCGTCAACATTATGCCGATCTCTCGGCGCTTTTCTCCCGTCTTGGCGTGCGCGTTGCCCTGCTTTTGGGCGCAACTCCCGCCGCCGAAAAGCGGAAGATCCGCGCGGCGTTGCTCTCGCAAGATCCGCAGGAGCGCATCGACCTCGTCATTGGAACGCACGCTCTGCTTTCCGAAGGGGTGGAGTTTTTCGCGCCCGGGCTTGTGGTTGCCGATGAGCAGCACCGTTTCGGCGCACGTCAGCGTGCTGCCCTTGCCGAAAAGGGGCAAAATACGCATCTTTTGGTCATGAGTGCAACACCCATTCCGCGCTCGTTGGCGCTCATTCTTTACGGCGACCTCTCGCTTTCCAAAATTGACGAACTGCCTCCCGGCAGACAACGCGTGGATACCTTTTTGGTGGATGACGGATACCGTGAACGCCTTTATGACTTTATGCACCGTCAACTTGCCGAGGGGGGACAGGTCTATGTCGTCTGCCCCGCCATTGAGGAAGAGGAAACCGCTCCCGACGAAGTGGATTTTACCGGGCTGTTTGACCCCGAACCGGCGCGCCCGCCGCTCAAAGCCGCCGTATCCTATGCCGCTGAACTGGCAAAACTCTTTCCCGAAACGCGCGTCGGCTTTTTGCACGGCAAACTGAAAAGCGCACAAAAGGACGCCATGATGTCGGCTTTCGTTGCCGGCGAGATCGGGATTCTGGTATCCACAACGGTCATTGAGGTCGGCGTCAATGTTCCGAACGCTTCTTTGATGGTAGTGGAAAACGCCGAGCGCTTCGGGCTTTCGCAACTGCATCAACTCCGCGGTCGCGTGGGCAGAGGTCTGCGCAAATCCTACTGCGTGCTGGTAACGGGCGGCGCCGCCGATCGGCTTGGCGAACGCTCCCGCGAACGGCTGAATGTGATGCGCACCACCTACGATGGCTTTGCCATTGCCGAAGAAGACCTGAAACAGCGCGGGCCGGGCGATTTTCTTGCCTCCTCCGCCTCCGACGCGGTGCGCCAAAGCGGCGAACTTTCCCTGCGGTTGGGCAACCTTGCCGAGGACGCGCTTCTGCTTTCCTCTGCCTCTCAGGACGCCGCCGGACTGCTTGCCGCCGATCCGGCTTTGAAACATCACCCGCTCCTGGCGGATCGCATTTCCACCGTAACCGGAAATTTGATTAGTTAGTGCGAGGGAGAAAGACCTTGAGAGGCGGAAAAACCTTTTTGAAAAAAACGGTTTTCCGCCCCTCAAACTCCTCGCCTTTCCAAAAAACTTGAAAAAGGAGAAATCAAATCGACTTTTTTGGAAAATAATATTGACAAGCACCGGAAAATCTGCTATAATAGCGTTTGCTTGAAAAATTGGGGTATCGCCAAGCGGTAAGGCAACGGACTCTGACTCCGTCATTACCTAGGTTCGAATCCTAGTACCCCAGCCAAAACAGAGAGGGTGACCAATGGTCACCCTCTCTGTTTTGATTGGTATTCTATATGCAGAACCTACGCCAAACGGCAACGCCGTTTCGGCATAATTTGCGCCAGACCAAAGAATCGCTTTTTGAAAGACATTGGCGCAAATTTAGGTTCTGAATCCTAGTACCCCAGCCATTCAAGATTCCTCATTTGTATTGGGGTGGTAAGAATTATAAACAGCAAAAGGGCGGAAATGAAAAGCCAGCGCAAAAATAGTTCTCGTAGGTAATCTATCTATCCCTTATGGTTCGTTTCGCTCATCTCTCACAAGTTCCTCTCCGAAAAAGTAAGTCACTACTTTTCCGGAGAGGGCTATTTTTTTGCTCAAAATGGGCGTTTTTAGGTCAAAAATATGCCAAAAACGGGCTTTCGGACGATTTCGTGGTCGTCCGAAAGCCCGGTTTTTTATTTTCCCTGTTCAAAAAGTGACTTACTTTTTTGAAATGGCTACTATGCAGCCATTTCAAAAATCATTAGGGGTAATCGGATTCGAACCAAAAAAGGCGCATCAATATATTGGATTTTTTAGCGATAATTCAAAACTCTTTTCATATTACCAGTTATTTTTTTAATAAAAAAAGTGTTTTCGACATTTTTTACGTATATTATTAATAAAAGCGAAAAGGGGAGAAATATGACAAAATCCACCCATGGCTTATAGCTACTTTTTTCTTAGCCCTTCCTTTTTTTCATTTTTAATAATATAAATCTAATACTTATGTCATAATCAAATCTAAAAAGAAATAGAAACATATGACGCCTAAAAAACCATAGCAAATTATCTTGGAAAGGGTAAAAATGTGACGCGAGAAAATGTCACATCTTTTGATACAGTAATGATTACTGACTTTTTATCCATCAAGGAAATCGCAACAATTTTTCATCGTCGAGCAAAAACCGTTGAACAGTTTCTCGCAATGTACTCGAAGACAGGTTTTTTGAATACTACGGGAGATATCCCGAGTGACATACTTATGGCTTTTTATTACGCAGAACGCAACGACATTACAAGAAATGATGTTATAGATTTTTGTGGAATAGTGGTCAATACAGAAGAACCGATGAAAACTGAAATTGCAGATGATGTGGAAGAAATTCGAATTTATCTTGAAGACAAAAACGAGTTTGCTTCACAAGAATTTTATGACTATTGTAACTCAAATGATATAGATGATGAGGATACAAACTGCCAGTGTCAGATAGAAGAATATGATGGTGAAAAATGGACCGTGCATGAGGTCTTTATCCAAAATCAAGCAGAATACCATATCAGAATAAGAAATTAGAATATAGAAAATAATAAGGCTGAGCAGAGGCATCTACCTTGTCAAAATACCAAATCTACCTATGGTTTATACTTACTTTTGGTGGTGGGCTGACAAGTGATTGAGTGGTCAACATCCGAACCCTCAGGGTTTGAACGTTGACCACTTTTTCCTTATTCAGAGCGGTTTTCCCGCTCTTTTCTTTTGAAACATAAAAACAAAAAAGGCAAAATTTACAACGAAAAAGCAAAAGAGTTTTATACCCCATTATTGCTCACAGTAAAGAAAGAAGTGCGTTCGGTTGGTTTTTTGGAGGGCTTCTGCTCGGTGGGATTGGTTTGATTATTGTGTCATGCCTTTCAAACAAAAATGAGGAGTGAAAAACAATAATTGACAAAGAAATTATGATATGGTATAGTCGAGGCAAAATGCGACTTACTTTTACTACACCAAACTATCACCTGACTTACTTTTGGTAGTGAGCTGACAAAAGAAAAGGGATGGATTTTTCCATCCCTTTTCTTTTGCTTGGAGCTTTACATGAAGAACCTACGCCAAACGGCAAATATTTTGCGATAAAATTGCAAAAACTCTTTCTTTTTTCGTTTTTTTTGTGTATAATAGAATTGGAACAAAACACTGGGAAAGGGCTACCGGTATGAAATACATTACAAACGGTCAGATCATCTTAAAAGACGGGATCGTCAAAGGCAAAGCGCTTGCCTATTCCGACACGATCGAAGGGCTGGTGGACGCGCAGTCGATCCCTGCGGGATCGGATGTCATTGACGCCGGCGGCAACTATGTTGCACCCGGATTGATCGACCTTCACATTCATGGATATCTCGGCAGAGATGTTTGCGACGCAGACCCCGAAGGTCTGCGCATCATTGCCGGCGGGATCGTCCAAAACGGCGTTACGGGATTCTTACCCACCACCATGACGGTGGATAAAAAGGTGATTTGCGCCGCCCTGGATTCGGTACGTGCCGTGCAAAAGGAATCCAAAACCTGGAATGGTTCCACCATTCTCGGCGTTCATGCCGAAGGTCCGTTTATCAGCCCCAAAAAGAAAGGCGCGCAGGAGGAACGGTTCATTCTGAAACCCGACGCCAAATTCGTCATTGAGAACGCTGACGTCATCAAATACATCACGCTCGCGCCGGAAATGGACGAAGATTTTGCCGCCATTCGCGAGATCACCGCAAAAACCGACGTGGTGGTTTCCATGGGACATACCGACTCGGATTATGCGACTGCTTGCGCCTCCATTGACGCGGGCGTGCGCTCAACAACGCACCTGTTCAACGCAATGTCTCCCTTGAATCACCGCAACCCCGGTGTGGTGGGAGCCGCTCTGACCCGTGATGTTTACGCCGAGCTGATTGTTGACACCTTTCATGTTGACAAGGCGCTGTTTCCTTTGGTCTTAAAGCTCAAAGGCGACCGCCTGGTCTTCATTACCGACTGCCTGCCCGCAGGCGGACTTCCCGAAGGCGAATATACGCTGGGCGGTCAAAAGGTCTTTTATTCCGGCAATTTGTGCAAACTGGAAGACGGCACCATCGCCGGCAGCGTCCTCAAACTCAACAAGGGCGTTTGGAATGTCTATCAAAACACCGACGCCCCGCTTTGGCAGTGCGTGCGTTGTGCTTCGCTCAACCCTGCGACCTTGCTTGGCATCAGCAATAAAAAGGGCTCTCTGGAAGCAGGCAAGGACGCCGACATCATCATTGCCGACAGCGAATTCAATGTAGTAAAAACCATTATCGGAGGCACCGTTCGTTATGAAGCTTAAAGTATTGTCGGAACTCGACACCCAATTTGTTCCGCTGGCACTGGTGGTGCGCGAATTCCGGGAACAGACCAAAGAGGACGGTCAGGATCTTGTCATTGCCATTGAGCGCAACAAAGGATATGTTTCCGCCTACAAAACGCGCATCTACAAAGACGGCATTGGGAAAGACGAGATCAATTTTCGGTTTGTGGAACGCATCGTCAAGGCGCTGTTGTGGATTCGCGGCGGCTACAAGATCATCATTGCCGGCAGCAAAATCGTAGGCGAAAAGATCAAAGCCGCCTACCAAAAGGGTTCCCTGCGCGATTTTGACAACGGCTTTATGGCGCGTTGCTACGAGCATCCCTTTGAAGTGGTGCTGACCGACCTGGAACACGCTCCGGCTACCTCCGAATGCGCCGCTCCCGTAGGGCGGCACCTGGATGGTTGCCGCATCGGCTTTGACGCCGGCGGAAGCGACCGAAAGGTCTCGGCGGTCATTGACGGCGAATCGGTCTATTCCGAGGAGGTTGTATGGTTCCCAAAAACCAACCCGGACCCCGACTACCATTACAACGGCATTTTGACCGCTATGAGGACCGCTGCGAGCCATTTGCCGCGGGTAGACGCCATTGGCGTTTCCTCTGCCGGCGTATATGTGGATAACCGCATTATGATCGCCTCACTGTTCTTAAAGGTATCGGACGAAGATTTTGAAAAGCGCGTTAAGAATATGTATCTCGACGCGGCGAAAGCGTTGGGCACCGAACTGGGCAAGGACATTCCCATAGAGGTTGCAAACGACGGAGACGTCACCGCTCTGGCGGGAGCAATGGACCTGAACGACACCAACGTGCTTGGCGTTGCCATGGGAACTTCCGAGGCGGGCGGTTATGTGGACGGCAACGGCAATATTACCGGCTGGCTCAATGAGCTTGCATTCGTTCCGGTGGACTTTTGCCCGAATGCCGCCGTTGACGAATGGTCGGGGGACTACGGTTGCGGCGTGAAGTATTTTTCGCAGGACGGCGTCATCAAACTGGCTCCGCTTGCCGGCATTGAACTGGACGAAGCCCTTTCTCCTGCCGAAAAATTGAAGGTCGTTCAAAAGCTGATGGAACAGGGCGACGAACGCGCCAAAAAAATATACGAAAACATTGGTGTTTATTTTGGCTACGGGATTGCGTTTTACACCGAGTTTTTTGACATTAAGCACGTGCTCATTATGGGCCGCGTGACCAGCGGCGAAGGAGGAGTTTTGCTCTTGAACAAGGCGCAGGAAGTGCTGGATCGCGAGTTCCCCGAACTTGCAAAGCGCATCACACTCCATATTCCCGACGAATCCTCGCGCCGGGTAGGGCAATCGGTTGCCGCGGCAAGTCTGCCGGAGCTCGGTTGATCTGCGCGGTCTTGACGAATTGGAAAAAGTGTGCTATTCTTTATGGTAGAATAATAGAAAGGTGGTGTCATGATGGCAAAACTGCGGCGCGTTTGCGCGGTTCTTCTTGCGGCTTTGGTTTTGTTTGCCGTTTTGACATCCTTCCTTGCAACCCTCGGCGAAGCTGATCACGACTGCACGGGTGAAGACTGCCCGATTTGCGCCGCTGTTGCCGTTTGCTGGAAAGTGTTGGAACGTCTGGCAAAGCTGCTGATAATCACCCTGATATTCGCGGCATCGGTTTTGGCGGCTTTGTGCGTCGCGCCTGCATTTTGTCGGCTATTGCGCAAGGTAACACCCGTTTCTTTGAATGTAAAACTGTTGAATTAAATCAAAAAGCAAGGGAGCAGTCTGCCCGCTTTGGCGGCAGACTTTTGCGCAATTCCCTTGCTTTTTTTGATCTTCATCCAACAAAATACAGAAAGAGGAAAAACTATGATCCGAATTGAACATCTCGTCAAGCGATTTGACGAAGATACCGATATTCAATACAAAGACCTTTCCTTTGAGGCCGGAAAAAGCTATGTCCTTTTGGGCGCCTCCGGCTGTGGAAAGTCCACTTTGCTCAATATGCTCGCCGGTGTGATTACGCCGAGCGAAGGGCACATCTACTTTGACGAGCAGGAAGTAAGCTCCCTGCCCCAAAAACAAAAGGACAAAATTCGCATTGAGAAGATCGGTTATATCTTCCAGGACTTTAAGCTCATTGAGGAAATGAGTGTGGAAGACAACATCAATGTGTTAAAGCTGGAAGGTGTGAACACCGACCGGATGGACGAAGTTTTGGATGCTTTGGGCATTCTGGCAAAAAAGAAGAAAAAAGTAAACAAGCTCTCGGGGGGCGAGCGGCAACGGGTAGCCATTGCCCGCGCCTTTGTAAAAGCCCCGGACATTATTCTGGCAGACGAGCCGACCGGAAACCTCAACTACGAGATCGGTCGGGCAGTCGTAGAACAAATGCTGAACATTGCGCGCGGCAAAACATTGGTCGCCGTGACGCATGACGACCGTTTGGCACCGCTGTTTGACTGCGTGATCGACATGAACGAGATCGCCCTCTCCCATGCAAAAAGCGAGGTGAAGAGCCATGATTAAGTTCGCGCTGAAAAATATGCTGACCAAAAAGGTCAAGCTCATCCTGGTATTGCTCTCCATCGTCATTTCCGCAACGGTTGCCATTCTTGCCTACAATGTTGCGGGACAGGTCAACGAGGGACTGGTCAACACCACCTCTTCCTATGATATGATCGTCGGCCCTTCGGGGAGTGCGACCCAGTTGACTATGAACACCCTCTTTTTTACCGACAAACCGCTTGGAACCATCTCCTATGAATATGTGGAGCGGTTGCAAAGCGACGACCGTGTAAGAATCGCCATTCCCTTTGCCATGGGAGATAGCTACAATTCGGCAAAAATTGTAGGCACCAAGCCGGCTTTTCTTACCGGAAAAGACCTGAAACAAGGCGCTTGCTTTGAGGGTGCCTTTGAGGCGGTCGTCGGCTCCTCGGTGGCGCAAAAATACAATTTGAAGATCGGGGACGAATTGATCACCTCCCACGGGCTTTCGGAAAACGGCGAAAAGCACGAGGCAACTCCCCTGAAAGTAGTTGGCATTCTGGCACCGACAAAAACCGCCTATGATAACGTTGTGTTCACCGACATTGAAACGGTTTGGGAGATCCACGAACACCACGAAGAACACGAAGAGGAGCATGAAGAAGAACACGAAGGGCACGCCGAGGAAGGAACCGTTTGCGCCATTTTGGTAAAAAGCAAAACGCTTGCCGCCTCGGAAACCATAAAAAAGGAACTTGCCGAGGACTCCAAGATCCTGACCGTTACCCCCGCGGAAGTGATTCGAGAGGTGATCAGCAACGTGGACCTGAGCCGGAAGATCGTGTACGTCCTTTGCGTCATCATTCTGGTGATGAATATTTTTGTCATTTCCACCATCACCATTTTGAATATGTATGACTCACAAAAGGACATTGCGCTGATGCGCCTGATCGGTATTGGGACCAATAAAATCAATCTTTTGTTCTTCCTGCAAAACGGGATCGTCGGTTTGCTGGCAACCGTCATCTCCTTTGCCTTTTCGCGCCTCTGCCTGTTGTTCTTCGGCAATTATGCCGCAACCATGGGCATTGTATTTGATACGGCAAGGGTGTATCCGCTGGAATGGGTGATCATGGCGGTGGTATTTGTCCTCAGCGTTCTGCCAACCTTCCTTTGCACTTTGCACATTGCCAAAAAAGACATCATCAAAAATTGAGGATCCGATTTATGAAAAAAGCACTTGTGTGCCTGCTTGCATTCCTGTTATTGACAGGCAGTTTAAGTTTTGCCTCCTGCAAATCGCAATCCGGCGAAACGGTTCGGTTGACCTTTGCCGACGCGATCAATGTCAGCAGGATCCAGCAACTTTCGGGCAAAACGGTTGAAATTGTGGGCTATATGGCAACGATTTCCCCTGTGAGCGGGAAGTATATGTATCTGATGAATCTTCCCTACCAGAGTTGCCCCTACTGCGTTCCCAACACTCAGCAACTTTCCAACACCATTGCGGTTTATGCCAAAGAAGGGAAAAAGTTTGACTTCTACGACGGCCCCATCAATGTGACCGGGACCTTGGAAACCGGCGATTTTGAAGATGAATACGGCTACACCTACACCTACCGGATCGCCAATGCCGTTTACAGCAAAGTGGACTCCAAAGAGGCCTCCGAAAAGCTTGCCCTTTGGGAAAAGATCTCCAATGCGGAGATCGCCTCGGATGTGTATTCCATGTTCGATTATATCTACTTTGAATGCAACTGGCCAAGTTACACGGGAAAAGATAAAGACGGAAACTCCTTTTTCCTATACCCTGCGGATGTGGCTCATTTTGAGGAAAAGCAATTCGGAGCGCAAAATGCAAGCACCTTTTTCCCGGATCTGATCAGGCGCGCCGAGAAGATCGGCGACAGCCGCATGGATGATTTGATCCAGATCATCCGAGAAAGCAAAGCGCTTGTGGATCGGGCGGTTGCCGAGCGGGAAGCCGGAAATTACACCTATGATTCCGGCAAGGACAAATATACCCTGACCAACGGGAAAGCACTGGTGGAGGAGGCGCAGGAACTTTACAACCGCTACGCCGTTTGGCTGGAAAAC
>CAMOHW010000003.1 GCA_946615525.1 uncultured Clostridia bacterium
CCCCATGCTCAGCGGTTCGGGTTGCGGTGTTCCCGGCAGTATGGCCTCCCGGACCATTGAAAACGAACGCGACCGCCGCATGACCATTATGACCACCACCTTTATCCCCTGCGGCGCAAAGCTCCCCATCATTGCCCTAATTGCAACGGCGCTCTTCCACGGCGCTTGGTGGGTTGCACCGACCGCCTACTTCATTGGCATTGCGGCAATCATTGTTTCGGGCATCATGCTCAAAAAGACCAAGCTCTTTGCCGGCGATCCCGCCCCCTTCGTCATGGAGCTTCCGGCTTACCACTGGCCGACCTTCAGCAACGTGATGCGTTCCATGTGGGAGCGCGGCTGGTCCTTTATTAAAAAGGCAGGAACCATCATTCTCCTGGCTTCCATCGTCATTTGGCTGGGTTCTACACTGGGCTGGCAGGAAGGCGCCTTTACTTGGAGCGCTGAAATGGAGCTTGCCGACAGCATTCTCGGCAAGATTGGGCTCGGTCTGAAATGGATCTTCTACCCGCTCGGCTTCGGCTCGGGTGAGATGGGCATTGCGGCAACCATTGCAACCATCATGGGTCTTGTTGCAAAAGAAGAAGTGGTTGGCGTGTTCGGCGTTCTGGACTTTGTTGGCATCGGCCGGCTGGCTGGGTTCTCCTTCCTGGTGTTCAACCTGCTCTGCGCTCCCTGCTTTGCCGCCATCGGCGCCATCCGCCGCGAGATGAACAACGCAAAATGGACCTGGTTTGCCATTGGCTATCAATGCGCGCTGGCTTATGCCGTCTCCTTGATGATCTACCAGTTCGGCGCGCTCTTCTCGGGTGGCTTCAAGCCCTGGAACATCCCCTTCTTCATTGCCGCGCTGGCACTCCTGGGCGGAATGATCTATATGCTGTTCATTAAGAAATATCACGAGTCCAACAAACTGACGGTCAACGTCAAAGCAAAATAAAACAAAATGAGAGGAGGATTTTCCCCTATGTTATCCTGGCTTGGTCAAAATATCGGCTGGATGCTGGTGCTGCTCGGCCTTGTTGCCGCGGTTGCGGCGGTTGTCGTCGGTCTTATCCGCGCACGGAAAGCAGGAAAATCCTCCTGCTCCGGTTGCGCCGGCTGTGCCGGCTGCGCATACGCAAAGAATTGTCCTTCGAATAGGAAATAGGAAGGTCGCGAGGGGGAGGAACCATTTTTGCAAAAATGGTTCCTCCCCCTCGCGCTCCCTCTCTTCTAAAAAAACTTTGAGAAAAGAGGATTTTTATGATTCAAACAACGGTTGGAATTGACGGCATGATGTGCGGGATGTGCGAAGCGCACATCAACGATTGCATTCGCGCAAACTTTCCGGTCAAAAGTGTGACATCCTCCCGCAAAAAAGGCGAGGCGGTCATTCTTTCGGAACAGGCGCTTGAAGTTGCCCGCCTGCGCGAGGTGATTGACAAGACCGGATATGTTGTAACCTCGGTGCAAAGCGAGGAATACCAAAAAAAGAAGGGCTTTTTTGTCCGCTTTTTTGAAAAAAAGCGGGGCAAAAAACTTCCATAAACGAATCAGTTTTCAAAACTCACTTGACAACATTTTGTAAGTCGAATCATCCTTACCCAAAAGTTTTTTGGAGTGGGAGAGAGCGCGAGAGGGGGAGAACCACTTTTTTCAAAAAGGGTTCTCCCCCCTCTCGCGGCCTATCTTCCTCCCTCTCTCTTTACCTCACCAGTCTCCCAGACGGGGTGCGCGGAAGCGGAGAAGAAGAGACGGAAAAGCGTTTGATGCGTTTGAAAGCGGGCAGGATGCGGTTGAGTTCATCGATGGCGGCACGGACCTCAATGGACGCGTGCTGTTTGAGGTTGCCGTCATAAACGGCAAGCAATGCGCCCTTATCGGGATAGATCGTTGCCTCCACATGAACGCCCTCGGCGGAGTGATCCGGCACCACGCGGACGAGCGACCCGGCAACAAACTTGTTTTCGTTGAGCAGGGCCTCGATCTCCTCGGGATAAATGCGCTTGCCCGAACCGGTAATGACCAGGTTCTTCTTGCGCCCGATGACGCGCAAAAATCCGTCGGCGTCAAAAAATCCGAGGTCGCCGGTATAGAACCAACCGTTTTTCAGGACGGCTTTGGTGGATTCGGGATCGTCAAAGTAGCCCAGCATAATATGCTTTCCCTTGCAACGGATCTCGCCCAACCCCTCCTCGTTCATATCATAGATGTCCAGCACCGTTCCCGGCAGGGGAAGCCCTGCGGACGCGGCACGGTGAAAACGGTCGCGGTTGATGGCGGTAACGGGAGAACACTCCACAATGGAATAGGACTGGATGGCAAGAATGCCAAAATTGCGGAAACCGCGCAAAACAGCGGGGTCGGCAGGGGCTCCTGTAGTCAGAATCAGGCGCAAATGCCCGCCGAAGCTCTTATGCACAAAGGAGAACGCGCGGCGCTTTGCGGCAAGGGCGGCGCTCTGCGGCAGAATAGCGTTGGTCACGCGGATCATGTTCTTGACATGGTTCTCCAACCCTTGGCGGCGAATGCCTGCCTTGACCTTTTGATACATGACCTCGGCAAGGTAGGGCACGCAGTTGAGGATGGTGGGGTGGTATTCCTTCATCTCCCGGGTCAGGTAGCGCAGTCCTTCGGAGAAGGCGATCTGCGCGCCCGAAAGGAGCGGCACCAGAATGCCGCAGGTCATCTCATAGGCGTGGTGGATGGGCAGAATGGAGAGAAAGATATCGTCCTGCCGCACCTCAATCATCTTGCAGACCGCGGCGGCATCAAACGCCAGGTTGCGGTGGGAAAGCATAACCCCACGGCAAGCGTCGGCGGTGAAAAAGACAGCGGCAACCAGGTCGGGGTCGGGCAGCGGCGCGGCGCTCGGGTCGGGCACCAGTTCGCTCCCCTCGGCTACAAGATCGTCCAGATCGGCAAAGGAAAAGCGGCGAATCGACTTTGGCAGACGATCGGCTTTGGGCAAAAAGTCGGGTGCAAAAATAGCCGCCTGCGCCTCGGTGCGCTTTGCAAGCGCTTCCAGCGCGTCGGCGTCGGTGGCGCGATCCACCGGAATGGCGCAGCAACCGGCTACCGCAACCGCCAAAAAGGAACGGACAAAATCATACGAGTTCTGCCCGGCGATCAACACCCGCGCACCGGTAAGCCCCCGCGTAGAAAGGGCGGCGGCAAGCGCAAAAACATCGGTCCCCAGTTGCGCATAGGTATAGGAAACGGTAATGCCGTCCCGCTTTTCGGAAAACGCCGTGCGGTTGCCAAATGTCGCGGCGCTTTGCAAAACCAGAGAGGCAAGGTTTTCACATTCGTTGACCGGATAATTTTGATATGCCACTTTGATTGCACCTTCTTTCGTTTCAAATGGAATAGAAACTTTCTACCTTTATTTTACCATATTTTTGGCAAAAAAACAAGTTTTTTTCATCTTTTCAAAAAAAGAGGAAGAAAGAGGCCCGGCGGTTGACTTTTTTCCTGTTTTGTGGTAAAATAAAAAAAGGATTTTACCACGGGAAAGGAAGCCGCAAATGGAGCAGAAACGATTTGTAAAAAACGACAGCGGATTTGTCTGCGCGCATTGCGGCAAACGGGTGGAGCCGCTGGGCTACACCTCGCGCAACCATTGCCCGTTCTGCCTTTGGTCGCTCCATGTGGACATCAACCCCGGCGACCGCGCGGCGGAATGCGGCGGGGAGATGGAACCGATCCGCGTTGCGCCCGACGCACGCCGCGGCTATGTGATCTATCACCGGTGCCGAAAATGCGGCGCCGAAAGCTGCTGCCGCGCCGCACACGAGGCAAAAGTTCAGCCGGATAATCTCTCGTTGCTCATTCGCCTGACCGCCGGCAAATTGTAAGCCGTTCCCTGCCATTTTTTTGAGAAAGGAGCCGCAAATGGAGCTGTTCCACGCCATCTTATACCATACGCTTTCGGCAATGCTGACTCTTTTTTGGTTGGCTCTTTTCTTGCGCGCCATCCTCTCCTGGTTCGACCCCACCGGTGAGGGTTGGTTTTCCAATTTGCTTTATATGATCACCGAGCCGCTCATTCACCCCATTCGCGTTCTGTTTGAAAAGAAAAACTGGTTCCAGGGAACGCCCCTGGATGTTCCCTTTTTCGTCCTGGTCATTCTTGTTGCAATTTTGCGCGGTCTTTTGACCTTTTTCCGCTGATCATTTGAAAAGGAGATGTAAAAATGCCTGCTTTCAATGCCAAAGAAACGCTTGCCCGCCTGGTAGAGTGGGTGCGCACCTATTTTTGCGAGAACGCCGCGCCGGACGCCAAAGCCGTCATCGGTATTTCGGGCGGCAAGGATAGTTCGGTCGCCGCCGCGGTTTGCGCCCGCGCTCTGGGCACCGACCGCGTTCTGGGCGTTTTGATGCCGCAGGGCGAGCAATCGGATATTTCGTATAGCCATCTCTTGGTCAAAACGCTGGGCATTCCTTCGCTTACCGTGAACATCGGCTCCACCGTGGACGCCTTTTTTGCGGAGTTTCAAAAGCACATGGAGCCCTCACGCCAGGCAAAGGTCAACACACCGGCGCGCGTTCGCATGACCACGCTCTATGCCGTTGCCGCCTGCGTTGGCGGCAGGGTGGTGAATACCTGCAACCTCTCGGAGGACTGGGTAGGCTACTCCACCAAATTCGGCGACGCCGCCGGCGATTTTTCGCCGCTCTCCTCGCTCACCGTGCGCGAGGTCAAACAAATTGGCAGAGAGCTGGGGCTTCCCGAAGAGCTGATTGAAAAAGCCCCCTCGGACGGGCTTTCGGGCAAAACCGACGAGGACAACCTCGGCTTTTCCTACGCCGACCTGGACCACTACATTCGCGGCGAGGACGACCTTTCGGACAAACCCGACATCAAGGCAAAAATCGACCGTCTGCACGCCGCCAACCTACATAAACTTTTACCTATGCCGAAGTTTGAACTGTAAACCAATAGAAAAATCCCGTCTGCAGAAACCTTGTAGCAGACGGGATTTTTTTGCCGATTTTCAATTTTCTTTCTTTTTGCGTCTTTTCGATTGAATATAGCGAAGAATGTTTTTGCACTCGGGCAGATTGAAGAGCGACTGCAACAGAAGAAACAGCGGAAGGACAACCACCGAGATGACCACCGCATAGAGGAAAAATTGCAGATAGGAACCCATCTCCATTGGCACCAGCCGGCTGACCAGATAGATCAGCAAAAAGGAAAGGACATTGGACGCCATGCACCAAAACGGTTTCCACGCCTTGCGGTGCAAAATGCGGGTATTGGCATAAATGTTCATGTCAACGGTGCGGTAAAGCATAGCTGCAATGGTGCCGATCAGGGCGCCGTAAAGACCGCCGATGTTCCCGAAAAAGTGCTTCATAACCAAAATAGCAACAATGGAAACCACTATATTGATGACCGTTTCGGCAACGGCGCGCCACTGCGTCTTTTTGAAATGCCCTGCCACATCAATGGTGCGCATCATGGCTTCCCTGCCCACCGTTAAGATCTCAATGGAGATATACAGCCAGGGCAACACCGTATAAACATACTCAATATCCATATTTGCGGTATAGAGCCGCACAAAGGGGATGAGCAACAAAAACATGACGGTGTAAAGTCCGAACGCCACTGCCGAGTAGTAAACATTGAAGGTATCGATCAACTTACGGTATTGCGGCTTGTCGGGGTCTTCTTCGGTGTTGAACCGCTGCCCGAAGATAAAGTTCAAACTGTCCCCGAAGGTTGCAACAATGGAATTGACCATGCTGACCACCATCTTGTAGATGGTATAAATGCTGACGGTCTTCAAATCGCACAAAAAGGTCAGCAGCAGAACATCAACATTTTGGAAGATGAGCCCCGCAACCTTATGCACCAGGACCGAGTTCTTTTGCGCCACGCAGGAGTAGTCCGGTTTTTGACGGAAAGAGAGCCAGGGATATTTCTTTCTTGCGATCAGATAATAAATAAAGGTAAACAAAAGGTTGACCGACAAAAAGCCGAGCTGGACAAAAATGATGTTGACGCGCAGACTGATCAGAACGATCTTTGCCGCCGAAGAAGCCACATAGATCAGTGTGGAAAGAATGGACACCAAAAATTCGTCGCCCTCCGCGCTGATGATCAGTTTCAACTTGCTCAGGTAGAAAAAGTTGATGCCGGTAAGCGCGCCCGAAACCAAGATATACAGAACGACCTGATACCACGGGATGCCCTCCACCGGAACGATGGCGGCATAAATGCCCGAAACAACCGCCAGAATGGCAAAGTAGATCAGCCCGATCTTATTGTAGTAATGGGAAACGGCAGAGATAAAAGCGTTTTCCCGGTCGCGGTCTTTTCTTGCCGCCGGCGCGAACATGGATTGCAATGCCGAGGCGCCAATTCCCGCTTCCAGCAAGGCAATATAGGAAAAGATCTGGGTGACCGATGCCTGCAAACCGTTTACGGTAGAACCGTAATTGGTAATGAACAGTTTGGGCAGGATCAGACCGACCGCAATGGTCACAACCTTATAGAAAATGGATAAAGAGATGTTGAAGATCCCTTTTTTGCCTGCTTTTAACATTGTGTTTCCACCAATCGTTTTTATTTGATCGCGTCTAAAAATTGTTGGTATGCGGTATCGTTTGTAAATTGATAATCAGAAAGATTTTTGGCGCACAAATCGGCAATGCCGTTTTGGTTTTCCAGCATTTTTTGAATGCCCTGTGCCGTTGCCTCGATGCTTTGCGGGAAAATCAGCCCGTTTTCTCCATCGATAATGGCCTCTTTTGCCGCCGGATATGCCGTTGAAATAACCGGTTTTTTTAAAATGAGCGATTCCATAACCGTCATGGGAAAGGCCTCGGTCTTGGAGGTCAGCACCGAAAAATCCGCGTCCTTCAAAATACAAAACGGGTTTGCGCGGTTGCCGAGAAAAGTCAATCGGTCGGCAACGCCCAATTCTTCCGCCAGCGCTTGGTCGGCTTCCAGGTCGGGGCCTCCGCCCACCACATACCAGTGGAAGGGCACCGCGCACTGCTCTTTGAGCAGTTTGCAAATTTGCGGGATCCAGTCCACCTGTTTATCCCAGTTGGAAACCCGTGCAACGGTAACAATGTTTTTTTCGTCCGGGCGAAAGGCAATCGGGTTTGGTTCTCCTGCGAGCCGAAGGATCTTTTCGGCGTCAAACAGGTTGTAAACCGTTGCGGCATTCTTTGCCAGCACCGGATACTTGGCAACAAACCCCTCTTTGACCGCATTGGCAACATACGCTACGCGGTGGAACTCGGGCATATAGGGGAGGAAGGACTTTTCATTCCCTCCCATAAAGTTGACATCGCCGTGAACAAAGCCGATCTTCACCCTCGCCTGCACGCATTTGAGCACATAATAATAGCAGGGCGCGCTCTGCCGGAAGGCAATGGCAACATCATATTCTTCGTCTGTTTTCTTTTTGAAGATCAACCGGTTCCAAAGCGAGGAATGATTGGTCAGTTTTTTGATGACCGCCAGGCAAGAAAGCCCGATTTTCCGGATCCCCTTTGCCTGCGACAGATCTTGTTTGCCGAGTTTCCAATAACGGGAAAGCCCCTGCAAACTGCGATAGCGGACTTGCGGCAGTTCCTGCTTGACCCATTCCTGCCTGTCGCCTGCAAGGTTCCAAAGCGTGATCTCATGCCCGCGGGCGGAAAATTCTTTACAAAAATTGCACAGCGAGGAGGTCACACCGCCCATATTCAAATCGGTCACAACAAACGCAATTTTCAACGCGGGGCTCCTCCTTTGCTCATTTTTTTATAACAAACCGTGCTTTTTTTGATACCGCTTGGCGCAGAACTTCGGCAGAACGGTTTGCACCAGGATCGTCAGTTTGTTCTTGCCGGATAAATAGGGGTTGAGCAACCCTTTGAAACAGTTTTTACGCAGATATTTTTTTGCTTTTTTGTAAACCGGATTGTTTTTGGTCTTTTCGACGGGGATGAGCAACAGATACGCCATGTGCTGGTAGAGTGCGAGCCGCTCTGCCTCTTTTTTGAGTTCCGGGTAAAGGCGCAGGGTGCGCTCCTTGACGACCAGGGAGTTTTGCACCATGTCAATGACCGCTTTGCCGTAACCGTTGGAAATGCTCTTGTTGCGCACAAAATAATAATAGCCGACAAAGCCCACAAAGTGGATCGCCGTCATCTTTTCGAGCAGGGCGGTCATAAAGAGCAGGTCTTCGTTCAAAACGCCCTCGGAAAAACGCAAATCCCCGATCAACCGTTTGGGAAAGAGTTTGGTGCAGGCGCTGGTGTCCCCCTTATGGAGCAACAGATCGCGCAGATATTCCTTGGGGGAGATCTCCTCGTCTGTCGTGCGCGGAACCGAGGATCTTCTGGTTTCGCCGTCCTCAAAAAAGCGGACCATCATCACATTGGAGATCGAAGTTTCATCCGGAAGCGCCGCAAGCAGGCGGGCGTAGGGTTCGGGGGCGACGTAGTCGTCGCTATCCACAAAGCCGATATAGTCGCCGGTCGCCGCATCCAGCCCCGCGTTTCTCGCCGAGGAAAGACCGCCGTTTGGCTTGTTGATGACGGTTACGCGCCCGTCTTTTTTGGCATATTCCGTGCAAATTTCCGGAGAGGAATCGGTAGAGCCGTCGTTGACCAAAATGATCTCCAGATCTTTGTAAGTCTGTTGCAACAATGACTCCACGCAACGGCGCAAATAGTTTTCAACATTGTAAACCGGAACAATGACGCTGATTTTTCCTTGTTTCATGGGAACTCCTATGATCCAAACAGAGATAAGGTAAGCGGTTCAAGCCCGTAGAACTGATAGGGGACAAACGAGGCAAAGTTGGTAAAGAACCGATAGATATACAGCGCCATACAAAGCGCAAACGCCACAAGTTTGATGATGCCGCGGTCGCGATCGTCGTCAATGGCATCTACCGCATATCCGAACAGGGCGACCGAGAAAAACAGAAAATAGAAACTGGGGCGCTCGGCCTGACGAGTGAACAAGCGCAACACCCAAAGGGCGACCGAAATGACGCTGACATTGATCAATCCGTCCACCTCTGCGGTCCGTTTGCCGTTGGTATAGACAATGACGATGGCAAATACCGTCAGCAAGGTCAAAAAGATGAAGAACACCCAACCGTTTCCGGCGTCTTCCACTTCGTAGTTTGCGTTCATCAACTGGCCAAACCAGTTTTGGATCTGCTCCAAAAGCAGGAGCGACCCGATTGTGATGCCTGAATACAAAATGACGTTGAGCGGGGAGAGCTTTCGCCGGAAGATCAAATAGGCAAAAAGGAACAGGATAGCCGACCGGTGGAACAAGAAGGCGAAGACGACGCAGATCAAAAAGCGGATCAGCTTTTTGCGCTTGAGGAACTGATAGGAAAACAGGCAGATGCTCATAGCAATACATTGCCGGGTTGCCGTGAACATAAAGGTATAAATACCCGTTGTGGCAAAAAAGAAGAGCGGCCATGCGGCGTCAAAATCCAAATGATACAAAAAGGATACAAATCCTATGAAATACAACACGGTGCAAATGACCTGGTAAAACAACGGGCTGTGGGTAACATAGGTCATCAGTTTTACAAAGACGCGGAACACATATTCTTCTCTTGTCTGATAGAAGATCAGCGACCACGGCTTTTCGATCATGTCGCGGAATTCGCGCAGATAGCCGTAGGTGTCGGCACCGATCATTTCATGGCGAAAAGCGATCAAAATAAACATGGGTAGAATGGACAAAATGATTTTGATGAGCTTTTCTCTGTTTTTATTTCTCCACTCGAAATTGATCTTGTAAATCAAAAACGGGAAGAGAGCAACCGCTATATAAACCAGCATTGTCTGTTTCCTTTTAAGTCAGATTTTTATAAACTTCCAAATAGGTTTGGTAATTTTGATTCTTGTCAAACGTCTCTCTTGCCAGATCGACCGGGACCGGTTTGCCGATCCACTCGGAAACGGCGGCAAGCAGGGCATCCTCATCCCCTTCCGGCACAACGGCGCCGCAATCCTTCAGGATCAATTCCGGGCTGCCGCAACTATCGTAGGTGACCACCGGCGTTCCGCAACAGATGCTTTCCATATTGACGGTGGGAAGCGTATCCGCGTGCGTCAGGTTGACGAACACGTCGGCAAGCGCGTAATGCTTTGCAAGTTCTTCTCTCCCCTTGATATAGCCCAGCGGAAGGACAAACCCGCTTTTTTGTTGCAGTTCGCGGATCTGTTTTTCCTGACAACCAATGAGCATCAGACGCAGATCCTTGCCCAGCATTTTCAAAACGCGCTCCAAAGCACTCTTGTTGGCGGGCAGGAGCCATTTGTTTGCCATGCCGAGGATGACCTTTGCTTCTCCCAGCGCATACCGCGCGCGTAAATCGGCGGTATCCTGCGGTTTGAACACGTCAATATCCACGCCGTTGCGAATACAACTGACATCAAAGCCCTTGAAAAAGCCCTTTTGGCTCTCGCGGCAGATCCATTCGCTGCACCCCACGATTTTCAGGCGCGGAATGGCTTGCAGGAGTTTTTTCTTCTCCTCAAACAGTTGGGCGGAGCGGTCAAAAAAGAAACTGCGGGGCATATATTTCCATTGCGGGCAGTTGCCGCATCCCGTTTGGAAACGGTCGCACCCCACATTGGCATAATGGAAGCACTTGCCGGTAAAATACCAGCAGTCGTGCAGGGTAATGACGGTCGCAATATCCTTTTTTGCAAGGTAGTCCAGCAACATTGGCAGGTTGATATAGTTGGAATGCAGATTGTGCAGATGCACCACATCCGGTCGTATCTCGTCCACCCAGCGCAAAAATCGCTTGGTGGCACCGCGGGAAAACCACGCCTGTTTGCCCGAAAGACGGGAAAGGAGCGCATGGCTTTTCCAATCGAGGGGCGAGCCGATTTGGTAACCGTTCCGGGGCGGACGGGTGCAGGTCTGATACGCCGCATAGGACTCGGCACCCGCTTTGCAAAGGAACTCGCCAATGTCCCTTGCAATGGTGCCGGTGCTTTTGTATCCATATACGGCGTTGATCTGCAAAACCTTCATATCCTTAACCGTTGACTACACTTTCTATCGTATTGTTAAACAGGTCTAAAACCTTGTTTTTCTCGTGATTCCGGGCGGCGCAAAGAGCCGCGTTTTGCGCGTATTGCGCCAAAAGTTGCGGAGCTTCGGCAATGCGCCGGAGTTGTTTTTCCATTTGTTCTTCGTTGCCGGCGATCAGCGCACAGTCGTTCTCGCGCAAATATTCCACCGGCGCAATATCCGGACACCCTACGGCAAAAATACATCTGCCCGCCGAAAAATAATCGGTGATCTTGGTGGAAAAAGAGAGCCGCGCGATTTTGGCGTTCTTTCCTTTGGTCGCCTCCAAAAACAGGAGCAGGTCGGCCTCTCTCTGCCGCTCCAATACCGCGCTTTGCGGGATGGCATCGTTGAGCTTACACCCGGTCGCCTCCAATGCCTCCCGCACCGGTTCCGAAAGCGGGGTGGAGGTATAAACGGTCAGGGCAAACTTTGGCTCTTCCCGGTTGATCTCTTGCATTGCGCGAGCAACCTGCAAAAGCGATTCATCCCGCCCGATATTCAGGTTTCCGGTATAGAGCAGACGGATGGGAAAGGCGATCGTTTGCGGATACGCAACTTCGGGAATGTTGTAAAGCGGCTTGGTGAGCACCTTGCAGTCAACGCCGAAAAAGGCGTCGGCCTCGCGCTTGGTTTTGGGCGTAATGGCAAAAAAGGCGTCGGTCTGTTTTGCCAGTTTTTTGAGTGAGCGCCGCTGGAAAAAGCGCGGCAGATTGGCAAAAAAGCCCTTTTGCTGTTTGTAGGTAAAATTATCGTCGGCAAAATAGCCGATGGATTTGGCGCCGGTCAACTTTTTGACATACCGGCAGACACGATTGCAATACAAATAGCTTTCCATGGAGTAAAGGATGACATCCGGAGCAAACGAGGTCACAAAATCGTCCAGTTCCTTCGTCTTCCATTTTCCCAACTTCCAAAGCAGTTCCCTGCCCAGAAGCGTGACGGCGTTGCGGTGACCTTTGAGTTTTTGATACCGTGTTTTTTGCGCCGCCAGGTCGGCGGAAAGTTCGGTGCTTCCCTCGCCGGGGAAAACCTCACATCCGGTTTTGATCTTCCGGTTCAGGATGCTTTTGATGACCTTGCCCTCGGAAAGAACAAAATAGTGGTTGCAAACGGGATTGTTGGGCACATTGCTGCGAAAGCAGATGTGCGCCACGCAATCGGGGTCATGCCCTTCCAGGAGCGCCGGCCAGGTGTTCATTCCCACCTCGGTGTTCCACGATGAGATGGAGATTACCAAAATCCTTCGTTTTTGATTCATCATCAAATCTTCCATTCCAATCCGTTTTTCAGGTTTTTGCGGTAGTTCAAAAGCCGGTCATCCCCCGGGAGCGCGACCATTTTGCCTTCCAGCGGCGCGCTTTCCCGAATGGCTTTGATGTATTCGTCAACCTTTTGATAAAAGTCCTCACCGAAAACGAGCTTGGGAGAGATAACGGTAAAGGAGAACCCGACATTCATGGACTCCTTGCTTTCACTGTAAAAACGCCCTACCCCGTTCTGATATGCCGCGCCGGACAAAAGCCCCGCCAAAAGGTCGATCGCCAGAGCAATGCCGTAGCCCTTAAAGCCCGCCATGGGAAGCATGATGCCGCCCAGCGCCTTTTCGGGGTCGGTGGTCGGGTTTCCGCAGGCGTCCAGAGCCACCCCTGCTGGAAGTTCCGCGCCGTTTTCTTTGTATTCCTTGATCTTGGATTTTGCCAGAACGCTGGTCGCCATATCCACAATGATCGGAGATTCGGACTCCGCCGGAACAGCCACTGCAAACGGATTGGTGCCAAGCAGCTTTTCCCTGCCTCCCACCGGTGCCATTTGTGCGGGACTATTGCTCATGGTAAAGCAGACAAAACCCTGTTGCGCCGCTCGCAAAGCATAGTAAAACGCGGCGCCGTAGGTGTTGTTGTTGTGGGAATACACCGTAAAAATGCCGGTGTCTTTCGCCTTCTTCATGGCATAGTCCACGCAAAAACCGGCGCTGACCATGCCAATGGCGTTATCGCCGTTCACCACGGCAAACGAAGCGCTTTCGCGCTCCACGCAAATGTTTGGCGCAAGATGATACGCTCCGTTTTTGATCCTTTGCAAATGCCCCGGCAGGGTAAATGCGCCGTGACTGCTGATACCGTAAAAATCGACGGTTGCCATATAATCGGCAATCGTTTCGCTTTGCGGCTCGTCAATACCGTTTTCCTGCAAAAGGGCTTTGATTTTTTGTTTGTATGCGTCAAATGGAAGTGTCATAGTTTCCCTCAAACAATTACGGTTCAAATTTGCGGATGATCTTGGCGGGATTCCCCGCAATTACGCAATGCCCTTCCTCAAAACTGTGCGTGACCACGGCTCCGGCACCAACGGTGGTATATTCCCCCAGGTGAACGCCGGGCAGGATCATGGCGTTCATGCCGATCCAGCAATGGTCGCCGATGACCACATCCTTTGCTGGCAGATGCTCGTCCGGATTTTGAGGATTGTGATTTGCCGTAATCACGCCGACGTTTGCGGCGATATGGACATTCTTGCCGATGGTGATTTTTCCGTCCTCATTCTGGAAATAGCACCCGGGCTGTTGAAAAACATTGAGCGAACTGTTGTCAAACTCCAAATTTCGGCCGTTGGAAATGCGCGTGTTCTTACCCACCGGGAACTTGATGCCGCGGCGGCGCCACTTGAAAAGATGAAGCAGACCGCGGTAGCACCACAAATAGCCCCACCGGCTTTGGTCAAAATACTTTCCCGTCAGGAATTTGCGCTTGTAGAAGATGGAGAGAATCAGTTTGTTGAAACCCCAAAATACTTTCATAAATCACGCTTGATCGTTTACGATCTTGCAAACGATCTCTTGCACCTTTCGTTGATTGTTCAAAAAATCGGTCTTTGTAAATTGCTGAATCTTCTTTTCTTCCTGCCGTATCCGGGCAACGCCCTCGGTAAACAGCGCCCGCAACTCGTTTTTGTCCGGCACATGTGCCGCATTGCAAAAACTGCGCGAGAGAATTGCCATAGTAGAGCCAAGACGGTAATGCTCGGCAATGACATACTCCGCCGGCAAAATACCGTATCCGATGCGCGCGATCCCTCCGAATCCGTAGGGAATGCCGCGCGCTTTGATTTTTGTCACGATTTTTTCCACGCTGCCGTCGGCCAACAGTTGGAACATGAATTTCATTTTGTATGCCAGGTGCAGATCGTTGAGCCCGATGTGAATCTCGTCAATACCCGGCAGGTCTAAAATCTCGTCCAGGTGTTCCACCGCCTCCGGCGTTTCCAAAAGCAAAAGCGTTTTGGCTCGGCCGCCTACGCAGGAAAGAAAGCGCTCCACCTCCCCCGCTCCGCGGAACATGGGCAACATAATGACATCTGCTCCTGCCCGGATGGTTTTTTCCACCTCTTCCTCGGTCCCGTAGTATTGCGCGGTTTTTTCATGGATGGGATTGACGCGCGCCAAAACCTGCGCGCGCCGGACGGCGTTCCGGATGGTGCGAATATCCTCGATGGTGTGATGGGACTGAACGGTATCCAGCCCGCCCTGCCGCTCCTCTTTGCCGATATATTCCATATCCACAAAGATGCGGTCCACGCCGGCGTCCTCCGCAATTTGGGCAATTTGCGGTTGATTGGTGATATACAGCAGTTTCAGCATGATGTCCTCCCGTTGAAGCGGCTTGCCAGATCCAAATAGTCCTCCACCTGTCTGCCAACCATTTTGCTGCGCTCAAATTCGCGCTCCACGCGTTGCCGTGCGGCAGCCCCGAATGACTTTGTTTTTTCGGGATCGTTCAAAAGATCCGCCATGGCAAGATAGAGTTGCTCCGGAGATTGGATGGGCACCAAGAGGCAGGATTCGCCCTCCACCAATACCTCGGAGGCGCCGGGGATGCGGGTGGTGATGACCGGAAGCGCCATTGCTCCCGCCTCCTGGATGGCAAGCCCGAAGCCCTCCCGATATGAGGGATGCACATACACATCCATTGCGGAATAGGCAAACTTGACCTCTTCCTTTGGCAGTCGCCCGGTGCAAATGATGCGATCGTTGCTTCCTATGATTTTTTTATCCTGTTCGGAAAAACCGTTGTTGACATCCAAATCACCCACCAGCAAAAGGTAAACCAGCGGGGATTCATCTTCGAGTTTGTCAAATGCCTCCAAGATTTCGCAAATGCCTTTGTCCTTGGTCAACCGACCGATAAAGCCGAACACAAACGCCGAGGACGGCAGAGAAACCTTTTTGCGGAACTCCTCTCTCCACGCTGCCTTTTGGGCAATGTCAAAATCCTGCAAATCGACGCCGATGGTGCCGCCCAGCCCCAGAACTTTGGAGTTCTGCTCGGTAATCAGGCGCTCCTGAATGCAAAGCGTTTGGTGCAACCGGCTCTGCGGACGCGTATCGGTAGAGCATTTGCAGATCACTTTTTCAATGGTCTTGTAAAAATGCCGTTTCAGCCCTTTTTTCATATTCCGATGGCGCACGCCCCACTGGTTGTAAAGCCGGACCGGCGTATGCGCCAGACGCGCGGCGATGGAGGCATACAGAGAAGCGTTCTCGTTGGAATACGCAACGATATCAAACCGATTTTTCTTGAAGATCCGTTTGAGTTGCGAAATGATGCGCAAAAAGCCCGGATCAATGCCCCGCTTCATTTTTACGGGAAAATAGTGGATCCATTCCGGCAGGCGTTTCGCAAATTCGTCATCCCGATTGCAAACGAAAGAAATATCAAATTTCCCCGTTTTGTGCAGTTCTTTGACAATGGGAAGCATAAAATGCTCCAAACCGAACGGAACGGTTGTAACAAAACAAATTTTTACCATATCAATTCCTGAACTCTTCCTTGCGGCCTATCTGTTTTTTGTATTTTTTCATACCGGAGATCAAAAAAGCAAACCAGGGAAGCGGATCGTCAAAAGCAAACAGTTGATCCCTTGTGTGCCAGGGGCTGAAAAAGTTGGGCTTGGCACGAAACCGATCCGGAGATTTGAGGAACCAAAGGAGATCAATTTGCGAAACCCGCACACGGATTCCGGTTTTATAGGTTTGATATTCGGTCACTTCTTCTCCAAACGCGTCCTCCAAGATCTGTTCTGCCAGATTGACGCCTGCCAAAAACTCCAGTTTGGCGCACGCCAGAATGCGCGGATTGATCTCCAAAACCTTCAAGGCCCCGTCCCGCGGGTCCTCGATCAGGTCAACGCCGCAACAACCCCGAATGCCCATCAGTTGGACCAGTTGGTTGCTATACCGGATCGCCTCCGGGTGAGCGACCGAAATGTTCAATGTTCCGGTGCCGCCATGGATGGGATACCACCGGGCGCTTTGATAAACAAAGTTGCTTTTGATCTCCCCGTTCCGATCCACAAAGACATTTGCCGAATAGCATTTTTTGGCCTCCGGAATATACTCCTGAACCACATAGTCCTCAAGCGAAATCTCGTTTTGGGTGATGTAGGAAGCCATTTCTTCTTTGGTAGAAAACACGCGCAAACCGCGCGCGCCGCTCTTTTCGCGTGGCTTGATCAAAATGGGAAAACACAAACCACTGTTCCAAACATCATCAAGTGTTTTGACATTCAGGAGCGTGACCGGACAGGGGATCTCGTTCTTCATGCAAACGTCCATCACATTCAATTTATCGATGGATTTTTCAAAGACCTCCAGCGTATTGCAAACGGTTTTGGTTGCGGGGTTGATCTTTGCCTGATTTTTTGCCAGAATGTAGGCGGCAAAATCGCTCATGGGAAGGATCAGATCAAACTCCTTTTTTTGAAGGAGCCCCAAAAGCGTTTCTTCGGACCGTTGCAGATCCTCCTCATCAAAAAAACCGAGGATCTTTTCTTTGGGCAATCTGGAAACATAGGATACATCCAGTTTGGAATTGCACAAAACCGAAACCACGCACCCCAACTTTCGGAACGCACGAATAAAAGGCAGGGATTGTCTTGCTCCGCCTTCAAAAATCAAAATCCTTTTTCCAAAGAATCTTTTATCCTTCATTGCTGTTTTCCTTATCCTCACGGTTGACAAATCCGGTGATCTCTTTCAAAATTTTTTCCGGCTTTTTCCGGAAAACGGTTGCAAGAATGCAAACGACCGTGTACCAGATCATTTTCAGATCAAACCCGATGCCCATGTGCGCCGGATAGTAGGCCTCCAGTTCCCGGCGGGTGGGCAAAACGAGCTTTTTGTATTCTTCCTGGTCCTCTCTC
>CAMOHW010000004.1 GCA_946615525.1 uncultured Clostridia bacterium
ATCGTTCGTCAGATTTCCGTTGAAAATCCGCTTCTTCGGCAGGGCATTTTCGGCAAGGGTGGCGAAGCGCGTCGCAAAGGGAAAGCAGGAGTCGGAACGGCGCGAGCAAAAGCGTTTGCAAAGAAAGGGCAGATATGCTATGATGGGGACAAGCCAACCGAAAAGGGGAGAGAAAATATGAAGATGGGAAAACAAATTCTGTTGTTGGCGGTCACCTTGCTGTTGGCGGTTGCCGCCGCGGTGTTGTTGATATGGTTGGGCAGATCTGCGTCGAATACCGGGACGCCGGAAGACACGCAACCCATACCGCAGGACGAGCAGATCCGATTGCAGGAGCAGGAAGGAACAATAGACAAAAAGGATCCCGGCGATCTCGAACCGACAGGGGAAGAAGATCCTCCGGAGGACGAATTGCTCTACCAAAGTCTGGGCAACGGCACCTGCTGCGTGCTGGGCCCCGGAGGGGTTCGGGATGCCTGCTTGGTCATCCCCAAGATCTCGCCGGCGGGGGAACGCGTTGCCAAAATCGCATCTAAGGCGTTTTTCGGTTGCGAATGGATCACCGCCGTGCAAATCCCCGAAACCGTGCGGGAGATCGGCACGCTGGCGTTTGCCGATTGCAAAAATCTGGTCTATATTTCGGTCAACGAGCAAAATCCGGTGTATTGCGATGCCGACGGCGTTCTTTATACGGCGGATCAGCGGGTCCTGTTGCAATATCCGCCTCAGCGAGCGGGGGATCCTTTGGCTTTACCGGCAAGTGTAAGCACCATTTCGGAAATGGCTTTTTACGGGTGCAAAAATCTCAAATCGGTCAACTATGAAGGGAGCGGAGAAGATTGGGAACATATTGAGATCGGTTCACGGAATTATGCTCTGCTCGCCGCGGCGATCCGTTTTGATGTAACAAGCGAATAAAACAAATCAGGGGGCTTTCACGCAAGGTGTGAAAGCCCCCCTTTTTTAGGGAAACTTACGGCGGATCAGTCCAGATGGTAGCGATCCACAATGGGTTCGACCGACGCCGGAATCATCCGGCGAATCTCGGCAAGCCCGGCAACATACTGGGCAAAAAACTGCTTGGAAAGCTCGCTGTTTTCATCACTCACAAAAAGCGAGGCGAGCGCAAACGGGACAACGGCAAGAAAAACGTCCGAAAGCGGGAAATCGCTGTTCAAACTGTCAATTTGCGTAGCCGGGACCCAGGTACTTTGGGGAAGATCGTTTGCCTGTCGGTAGATCTTGTCCAGCGGAGCGCATTGATTGTAGATCAATGCCAGCAGCCACAAGGCACGAGCGGAATAATCGCTGCTTGTGGGAGTTTGCTCATTGCTGAGACTGACCGCCGATTTGATGATATCGTCGTTGGTCATCCCGAAACCCTCCCGAATCAGCCGCTGACCGAAACGTCGATCACGCAGAGTTCGTTCGGGTAAACGGTTTTGGCGCCGTAGAGGTGCAGACCTTTTACCGCGTCGGCAAAGCGCGATTCGGGACGGTAGGCCTCAATTTCGGAAACCTGATCGGCAAAGGCGATGGCACGGCGGGAGCGCGCATAGCAGTAGTGGTGCAAAGCGGATGCGCCTTCATACGAAGCAATGTTGTTGGTAACAAAGACTTTGCAACCGGCAAACTTGCCAATGCAGCCGTTTTCCAGAAAATCGCTGTCGGCGGAGATCAGATTGATCTCGGACTTCAACAGAAGTTCTGCAACCTTGGGAGAAATCTCAAAGACGATGTCATTGGCATCGGGTACGCCGTTTTCCAGCAGTTTGGTGCGTGCTTCCAAAAGGGAGAACGCAAGGTTGGCGGTGCTGTCGTTGACAAGATCGCAACTGATCATTGTGCCGGCGGTTGCAAACAGCGAGAAGATGTATTGATCTGCTTCTTTGGCAAGCGCGTCTGCGGCGTTTTTCATTGCGGCTTCCATCAGTCCGGGAATTGCCTGGGCATGATCCACATCATCCAGCTGGAAGTTGAAGTATTTTGCGCGGTCGATCACCAATTCAACGGCGTTTCCGCTCAATGTTTCCGGATAGGACATGCTGGAGTTGGGGGTGTAGTCGCCTACACTGATGTCGCCAAGATCCAGAATCTTTACGCTGTTTCCTTTTTGGCGGATGTCTCCTTCATAGGCGCGGGAGCAGTTTGCAACGCCGATGTATTTTTGGTTCAGTGCTTTCTGAAGCGTTTCGCTCCAAATGGTGGGAATAAAATTGCTAACAGACATAGTAATAAATCCTTTCTTTTTGTGTTTTTTGATTCAATGCCATTTCGGCATGGAAAGCAGAATTTGGCGGTACTGTTTTCGTACCTGTTCGGGCGTCATAGCCCGAACTTCGGCAGCCGAGAGGAACCCGGTGGAATTGCCCTCGGCAGATCCGCTGGAACGCTGATCGTTGGCGGCGTTTGTCGCTTTGGCAATTTGCCGGAGGTGTGCGTTCCGGCGCTCCATCAGCGCATAGGCGGCGGCAAGCGGTACTCCGCGTTGCACATCGTTCAAAACTGAATCCGGCAGGGAGGAAAGCGAAACATCGGGAAAGAGATCGCGAAACTCCTCCAGCTCGGTCTCCTGCTCGATCAGGGACTTGCGCGCCGAGCGGATCTCCTGGCGCAACCGGTTCAGTTCTTCCCGGAGCCGTCCAAGCTCTTGCGGATCAGGGAGATCAGCAGGCGGAACAGGCGAAAGAGTTCGGTCAGACTGATCGTCAGTTTCAGCAGGAGTTTCCAAAGGGACTTTTTCTTCTGTTGAAGAAAGGTCATCTTTTGCGGGCTCCGGATCAAGTCCGGCGGGTTCTTCTGTTGCGGGGCATCCGGGTTGTTCTTCTTGCTCGTGTCCGCTTTCGGAAGTTTTTTCGCCTTCCGTGAGATCTTCCGAAGGATCCATTTCAGGCGGATCCAAAGGTTTTTGAAGGGTTTGCTCATCCAAGGTTCACCTCTCCTCCTTCCGCGGTCAATTCCTGCAAGAGCGTGGCACGCTCGGGAATGCAACCGTCCGGCAGAGCTTGCAGGTATTGCCGGACCGAAATGTGGCCGCCCGAAAGCAGGTTGCCCAAAAGGGCAACGGTTGCCGAGGTCGAGTAGGTCGAATTGTCCGAGAAAACCGCCCGGGCGCGTAAGAGCTCGCCGGAGAGCAGATGGTAATCGGGGCGGCAGGCAACGGTTCCGGCGTCGGTTTCCACCGGGAGCAACCGCTCGGCGGGGGAATAGGCGCAAAGCATATCTGCCCAAATGGTTGCAAGTTCGCCAAGCGCACGGGTAAAGCGCGTGGAAACTTGTTTCAGGGCGAGCATTGAGGCGTCGCGCAGAGCAAGGATCGCGCTGGTATTGTTCGCGCGCTCGTCGCCCAGTGCCGAGTCGGTTGCGCCCATCAGATTTTTGGTAGTATTGATGACGTTGGTGATCAAGTCAAGATATCCCGGTTCGAGTTGTCCGGTGCCCACTACCTGGACGGCGTCGGCAACCGTTCCGCCACCGACCGCCGCAATCGCCTCGCCGACCTCGTTTGACCATTCCGGAATACGCGATTTGTCGTAAACCACCTTGGAAAAAGCGGTGTCGTTCATGTGCTTCATGACCAGGGCGTATGCCGAATTGAGGTATTTCTGGTTGGGGATCAGTTCGGTGATGGGGGAGGAACCGTGGTAGGAACCTTTGCGGAGCAGCCAGTTGAACAGAACGACCGGATAGTTCCGCAAGCCGGTGTTTGCACAACGGATGATGCAGGAGCGCGTAGATTTTTCAAACATGACGCTCCCGTCCTTGCGGAAAAAGCGGATCAGGTAGGTCGCCTTGTCCGATCCGGCCCGCTCGGGAATGGAAAAATCTCCGTCATCCGGCAGGATCTTTGCAACGGCTTCTTCGCTTGCGCCGGCTTCCAGCGCCTCACGGCGCAAATCGTTTACCGGGGCGCGGCCGGAAAGAATGATGTAATCCTGTGCCTGAATGTCGGGGGTATTGACATCGCACAGAAACAGGTTTGCTCCATCCACAACGTCGGTGCGGATCTCGCCCGAGAACGGCTGACCGTTGTTGACCGAATTATCCCACCAGCAGTAGAACACGCCGTCGCCCGAAATAGCGGCGTTGAGGAGGGCGCGGCTTGCGACCTCGGCCATTCTTCCGGTTTTCCAGCGGTAAGTTGCGTTTTGTTCCAGGAGGCGAAGCCCTTCGGAAACGGTCTTTTGCAGGGCGGAGGAATCCAGATAGGGCAGTTTTTCGTCGGTGTAGCGAATGGAGATGTTTTGCGGAGAAATTGCACCGACCAGATAATCCACGATCCGTCGCGTCACATTAAAGACGGGACGCGGAAGATCGCGGTCATATCCGTCCCATTGTTCTCCGCGGTAAAACCGCTCGTTTTGGCGATTGGTTTCGTAGAGGTTGATTTTTCGGTTGTATTCCAGCCCGGATTCATATAAGGACCAGGCGGGCGTGATAGAATCGTTCATAAAATGGTGATGCCTTTCTGTAAAATGGAATATGGGAAGCCCGACGACACTTGTTAAATATTGGCAAGCATCGAAAGGCGGTAGATCCGGGCGGAAGAAACTCCCGTAGTGCTGAACAAAAACCGCGCAAAGCGAAATCGCCCAATGGTCATGCCGTATTCAAAGAATTGCGGCTTTTCGCTTGATTGAGCCGGGGTCACAAAAGCCCGGCTTCGGCTATCGGTTTGTGTAAGGATGGTCAACTGTTGCCCGCCCGTATTGGCACAAACAGTTGTTCGCAGACTGCGCTTTGGATTTTCCGGCGAGGAAAATGCAATGTATTGACTGCGATAGGTCGCCGTGATCGGCAGACCCATGTCGGCATAGGACGTTTCATCCGGCAAAAGGATGATCCCGTCGGAAGTGCCAAATCCGACGCTCCCGTTCAACTCAAAAAACTTGGTAATGAAAAGATTGTCAAAACAGTACCATTCTTTTTGATCCCGTTTATAAACCCATACCAGCCCCTCTTCGCTCTCGGTGGGGTCGCGCATCCAAAGTTCGCCTCTGCCCGGGAACCAGGCAAGAATGCCGTTTTGGAAGATGGAGGCGGGCAAAAGTTCCAGCACCTCTTGCGAGAGCGCTTCGGGAATGCAGATGTCGGATTCGCCGGAAGGAAAGCGCAGTTCAAAAATCCCGCCGGTTTGAATGGTGACCGGACGGTCGCCGCAAAGCGCCCATCCGTTGACGGAAGAACAGCCGACGCCGCCTTCCAGGGGATAGGAGATCAGCCGATCGCCCGAAAATGCGAGTGCCCAGGCAAAGCGGTCATTCAGAGCGATCGCGCGGTCCCGGTCGCGGAAAATAGCATGGATCGGGTGGACATCGTCGGCAAGGGGAAGGGTGTTCTCCAACGGGAAGTAAAGCGGCGATTCGATTACGGAAAAGAAACGGTTGCTCTCGCTGCTCATTTCGGCACTCACCGGAGAGGAGTAGATCAGGTTGTGTTCCTGCGCTGTGCCGTAGAGAAAGACGGTGTTGTGCTGTGCGTCCGCAAACAAAAACGATTGGTTTAAGGCGGCAACCGTTGCGCGGCAGTTGTAGGTGTCGGCAAGCACCAGGGCAACTGTCAGGGTCCCGTGGGCGTATTGCAACGGGACGGAAAACGAAGTGGCGCCTTCCGTATAAGGGTTGGGCAAGATTTGAACGCCGTCCACCTCTACGCGCCCCAACTGTGCAACGCCAAAGGGAAGGTTGAAGGTGGTGGAACCGGAGGTATTGTTGTATCGGATGCGGATCTTGTTTGAAAGAGCGTTGATCGGCTGATTGACTTCGCCCATTTGGACCGGATCCCACCCATCTCCGTAGAGCGGAGTGTAGCCGGCCACCTTAAAGAAGGTTTTGGATGACAGGGAAAAGTAATAAACTTCGCTTCCGTCAAACATATAGAGCGTTCCCTTGTAGAGCAGGAAGGAAACATCCCCGGTCGAGGAGGTCAGCTGCTTTCGCGGGTTCAGCTGATTTTGCCCCGGTAACTTGGCATAGAGGATTGATCCGGCCACCGCCAACAGGTAGTCCTCGTTTCCCAACGACCCCTGCCACAAACCGCGGATCGGAACGCCTAAATTATAAAGCGCTTTGGTTCCGGTGCGTTTTTCCAAAGAGCCATCCGCCGAAATGCGAAAGTTCCGCATTTCAGCGGCACTTGCTCCGGTCAACGCCGAGGTGCAACGAAGTCCGCCAAACTTGGAAATGGTTATTTTTTCGCTTGCTTTTTCGGGTCTGATTTTTGCCATACTTTTTTCTCCTTTCTAAAAGATTTTTGTCCGGGCAGCACCGGCGCACGGAAGCCGGAACTGCCGGGAGGGCTTATAAAAGCCCCTTTTTCGGCGGCGTGAAAAACCGGAAGTTTTTGTCGGGTATCGCCTCGGGGCGGTAGGTCGCGTAGCGACTCATGACGGCGTAGCGCAGGGCCTCGGGCGCGTGGGTGATCGCGTGGGGTTCACCTGCGGCGTCCTCCGGCGTTCCCGCGTCGCAGAGCAGGGCGGGGAGACAGCGGATCAGCTCCCGGCAGTCCTCGCTGATGCGCAGATACGGACCATCTCCGGGGGAAAGAAATTGCCGCAGAATGCGCCAGCCCGGCACCCTTCGGTTATCGGCGGCGGACATGGGCGGCATCCCGGGTACCGCCTGCATGATCTCAAATCCGCTTCTGCCGGTATCCTGCCGCCGGTTCCAAAGGTCGGGGGAGGAGACCACATACTCCACGGCTTGCCCCCTGCAGAGTTCGGATACCGCCAGACCCGCCTCGCGCAAAGTCAACCCCGGGCGGCAGATCTCCCGAATCACAAACAGATTTCCACACCTGTCCACACCCAAAAGCAGCGCTGCCAGCATATCGAACCCGTAGTCCAGTGCCGCAAAACGGCGAATTTCGACAGGTATTTTTGCAGGTGGAAGAACATGGATCTCAATTTGAAACTCGGGAAAGAACTGCCCCTCAAACACGTCCCATCTGCCCTCCAACCATGCCTCTCGGAGCTTTTTGGGCAGACTTTCGAGCTGTCGGACATAGTCGGGGTCGGCTTTTTGCAGGACGGGGTTGTCCCAAACGCGCGCCGGAATAAAGCGATAGTCCTCGGGGTCCTCATTGGCGTGAAAAACGCGGTCCACAAACAACCGCTTGACCCAAGCGTGTCCCACGCCGCCGGGATTGCAGGTCAAATACATTCTTCGGGGGAAGTCACGGGCGCCTCGCAGACAGGCCTTAAAAACAGAAAACTGATATTCGCTCAGTTGCGTTGCCTCGTCGATGGCGATAATGTCAAATTCCTGCCCCTGATACCGCAGAACATCGCGGTTGGCGGAGCAGAACCCGAAGGTGATCGAACTGCCGTTCGGCAGCGTGAGCCGCTTTTCGGCCTCATGCCAAAAAAGTGCCCCGGGGTATTCTGAAAGGAGGGGAAGCAGGTGGTTTTGCCGCAGTTCTCCATAGGAGCGCCGCACCAAAAGACAGCGAATGCCGGGGTAGCGCAGGCAAAGACCGATCAGTTTGCGCCGCAGAGCCCAGGATTTTCCGCCGCCGCGTGCTCCGCCGTAGGCGGTATAGCGCGCTTTGGAGGCAAAAAACTTCTTTTGCTGTTCGTTTGGCACACCTGCAATGTGCAGGATTTTGGAAGCTTTGGGATTCATTCGCCGTCTTCCGCAATGTCGTGTTCAAATACCAGTCGGACTTCGCCGCAATCGGCAAGCGAGGAAGATGCCGCAGCTTTTTCACTGTAAGCCAACCGCCGTTTCAGGTATGCCCCAACGACTGTTGGGGAAAGGACGGGCGAGTTGAGCGCTTCGTCCTCCATCACGGCGGCAAGATAGTCGGCGTCGGCGGGATGGGTCAGGCGTAATTGATCAACTGCATCTATTCCGCAACCCATCCAGCGGCAAAAGCCGGCAAGGTTGGGAAATCGCCAGTTCTTCTTTTCCTCAACACGGCAGGATTGAAGATACTGTCCGATTTTCTGTTTCAACCGTCCGGCAGTTGCCGCTTCTTCTAAACTTTGCTTTTTTGCCATGCGTTTGCGTTCTCCTTTCTTGTTTGAAATCGCCGGTTTTTCTCCGTGCAATCGCATTTTACTTCATTTTTTTGTGCCAAACTGTGCCATTTGTGCCATCCTGTGCCATCTTTCGCACAATCTTCATCGCCCCTCTGTGTTGCTCCTCGACTCGGGCGGCTTAACGTACATTAGGTACGCCTGCGCCGCCACTCGCTCGGTGCGCCTTGATGCGCTCGAATCTTGTGCGAAAGCAAGTTTCGCACAATCTTCGTCGCATTTCTGCGTTGCTCCTCAAAAGCGGCTCGCGGATTTTCTTTTTTAAAATCCCTTTCGCCAAATATTGACTTTTTCTTTTGCCTATGATATAATAAAACAGAATATAGTCTTTTATAGAAAAGCCATTCGGAAACCGAGGTGAGAACATGGAAACAAGCAATCGTCAAGCCGGCGCGGCGGCAGTGAATACCCGAACTGCCATCTCGCTTGTGCGGCAGAATAATGATCGCTTTGCCATGGAATCGGGGCGGCCGCGCCGCGCCTTTGTTTTGACATTCGGTTGCCAGCAAAACGAGGCGGACAGCGAAAAAATTGCCGGCATGGCGCGTGCCATGGGTTATGAGGTCATCCGGGAGCCGCAGGGCGCCGATCTGATCGTTGTCAACACCTGTGCCGTGCGCGAGCACGCCGAAAAAAAGGCGCTCTCTACCGTTGGGCAGTATAAGCACCTCAAAGCCGAAAACCCCGATTTGGTCATTGCCATGTGTGGTTGTATGGTTTCGCAACAGCACCGCGCCGAGGAAATCAAGCGGCGTTATCCTTATGTCAATTTTGTTTTTGGAACCTCTATGCTTTCGGCATTTCCCGCACTGCTTTGGGAATGGATGAGCACCCACCGCCGCCTGTTCCGCGCCGCCGGCGAGGAGAACGCGGTCGCCGAGGGGCTTCCCGTCCTGCGGGAGAGCGGATACCGCGCCTGGGTTTCCATTATGTACGGGTGCAACAATTTTTGCTCCTATTGCATTGTCCCCTATGTGCGGGGCAGGGAGCGCAGTCGCGAGCCGGAGCCCATTTTAGAGGAAATCCGCTCGCTTGTTGCGTCGGGTTACCGGGATATTACGCTGCTGGGGCAAAACGTCAATTCCTACGGCAAAGGCACCAAAGCCGGCTGGGATTTTGCCGATCTGCTTGCCGAAGCCGATAAAATCGAAGGCGATTTTCTGTTGCACTTTATGACCAGCCACCCGAAGGACGCCGGCAAAAAGTTGATCGATGTCATGGCAAACAGCCGTCACATCGCTCACCAGTTCCACCTGCCGCTCCAATCGGGCAGTAACGCCATTCTTGCCAAAATGAACCGCCACTACACCGCGGAAAAATATTTGGAAACGCTGGATTATCTGCGCGAAAAAATGCCGGACGTAACGGTGACTTCGGATATCATCGTCGGCTTTCCCGGCGAGACCGAAGAGGATTTTGAGGGAACGATGAAGATGATCGAGCGCGCGCAGTTCGATATGATCTTTTCGTTTATCTATTCCCCCAGAAAGGGAACCCCTGCCGCGGCAATGGAAGATCAGGTGCCGCCGGAGGTCACCCATGCGCGTTTTGACCGCCTTTTGGAACTGCAAAATGCCATTGGCGCAGCGAAAAACCGTGCGCTGGTCGGCAAAACGCTGCGCGTGCTTTGCGACGGCGAAAGCAAAAATGATCAGGCGATCGTCAGCGGCCGTACCGAGGGCAACAAACTGGTCTTTTGGCGCGGCGACCCTGCCGCCCGGGGCAATTTTGTGCGCGTGAAGATCACAAGCGCCGAGGCATTTGCCCTGCAAGGGGAACTTTTGAACGATTGAAACACACCCGAAAGGAAGATTCCATGGAAATTTTTGAACTTGCCGCCCGTTTGGGACAAGCATTGAAAGCCGACGAACGGCTGACTGCTTTGGAAGCGGCAAAAACGGCATACGAAAACGATGCGGCACTTTTGCGCCTGCGCAAGGAATACGAAGTCCAGCAAACCCTGCTCGCCGGCGAGATCGGCAAACAGGAGGGCAAGGACTTACACCTGATCGAAGCGATCCAAACCCGGATCGACGAACTCTACCGCGGCATCAGCGAGAACGCATCCTACCGGAATCTTGCCGCCGCGCAAAAAGCCGTCAATGCGCTCATGGAGCGCGTCAACGCGGCAATCAACTATGAAATTACCGGTGAACTGCCCGGCGGCGGCTGCACCCACGATTGTAGTACCTGCGGCGGTTGCCACTAACACACGCGAAAGGAGGAAAAAGCACATGACTCCCATGATGGAGCAGTATTTTGAGGTCAAAAATCAATACAAGGACTATCTCTTGTTCTACCGGTTGGGCGATTTTTACGAGATGTTTTTTGACGATGCCATCATCGGCTCGCGGGAGTTGGAATTGACGCTCACCGGCAGAGATTGCGGCGAGGAAGAACGCGCCCCCATGTGCGGCGTTCCGTTCCATTCGGCGGATGTTTACATTGGAAAACTCATTGAGAAGGGTTATAAGGTTGCCATCTGCGAGCAGACCGAGGATCCGGCGCTTGCCAAGGGACTGGTCAAGCGTGAGGTCATTCGCGTCATCACTCCCGGCACGCTCATCGAATCCGAACTGCTTTCGGAGCAAAAAAACAACTATCTTTGCACGCTTGCCATGGGCGAGTTTGAAAGCGGCATTTGCTTTGCCGATATTTCCACGGCGCAAATCTATGTCACCTCGTTTTCGGGCGCGGGCATGAACGACCGCATCCGCAACGAACTGGGGACCTACGCCCCGCGTGAAGTGCTTGTCAACATCAGCAAAACGCACATGGGCTCTGTGGGCGATTACCTTTCGGCGCACCCGGAGATCATGCTTTCGGACGCGCAAACCGCGCGCTTTGATCCCGAATCCTGCCGCAAAACGGTGCGTGAACACTTTGGCGACAGCATCAAGAGCGAGGTTTATTCCAATCCCCCCATGCTTGCGGCGGTGGGCGCCATGCTCGACTATATCCGCGAGAGCGAAAAGCGCGATATTTCCTACCTGAAAGAACTCAATGTTTATACCGACGGGCAGTATCTGGAAATGGATGTGAACACCCGCCGGAACCTGGAACTGACCGAATCGATGCGCACCAAAGAAAAGCGCGGCTCGCTCCTTTGGGTGCTGGACCGCACCAAAACGGCGCCGGGTGCGCGTTGCCTGCGCAAATGGGTAGAGCATCCGTTGCTTTCCACAGGTGAGATCAAACGCCGCCAGGGCGCGGTGGGCGAGCTTGCCGGCGCGTTTATGCTGCGCGAGGAACTTGCCGATACGCTTTCCCATGTCCATGATCTGGAACGCCTGGTTACCCGTATCGTTTACGGAACGGCAAACGCTAAGGATCTGCGCGCCGTCCAGGGAACGGTAGCGGTCATTCCCGAGGTTGCCCGTCTTTTGGGCGAATGCCAAAGCGAGCGGCTTTGTAAGATCCGTTCCGAACTTGACCTTTTGGAGGATGTTGCCGGCCGCATTGACGAGGCGATCGCCGAGGAACCCCCGCTTTCTGTCCGTGAAGGCAAAATGATCCGCCCCGGCTACAACAAGGATGTGGATGAATTGCGCGCCATTATGGACCACGGAAGCGAATGGGTGAGAAAGGTGGAAGCCGAGGAGCGCGAAAAAACCGGCATCAAGACTCTGCGCATTGCCTACAACCGCGTGTTCGGTTATTATATCGAGGTCACCAACTCCTATCGTGACCTTGTTCCCGAGGAATACATCCGCAAGCAGACGCTGGTCGGCTCGGAGCGGTATATTACCCCCGCCCTCAAAGATATGGAATCCACCATTCTGGGCGCTTCTGACCGCGATTGCGCCCTGGAATATGACCTGTTCCAGGAAGTGCGCGCCTTTGTTGCCGAGCAGAGCGCAAGGATCCAAAAATCGGCGGCCCTGCTTGCCGAACTGGACGCTTACCTCTCGCTGGCTTTGGTCGCAACCAAAAACCGCTATGTTTGCCCCGAGGTTGACGCGGGCGATGTCATTTCCATCAAGGATGGTCGCCATCCGGTGGTGGAGCAGTTCGTCAAGGATACCTACTTTGTCCCCAATGACGCATACCTGGATACCGGCAAGAACCGGCTCATGCTCATTACCGGACCGAATATGGCGGGTAAATCCACCTATATGCGCCAGGTGGCGCTCATTACGGTCATGGCGCAAATCGGCTCGTTTGTTCCGGCAAGCGAGGCGCGCGTGGGCGTGGTGGACAAGGTCTTTACCCGTGTGGGAGCGTCGGATGATCTTGCCTCCGGGCAGTCTACCTTCATGCTGGAAATGAACGAGGTTTCCTACATCCTCAAAAATGCCACCAAAAAGAGTCTGATCATTTACGATGAAGTCGGGCGCGGCACCTCCACCTTTGACGGCATGAGCATTGCGCGCGCCATTGTGGAATACACCAACAGCAAAAAAATCGGAGCCAAAACGCTTTTTGCCACGCACTACCACGAACTGACCTCTATGGAAGAGGAGTTTGAGGGCGTTGTCAACTACCACATTGCCGCCAAGAAGCGCGGCGAGGACATCATCTTTCTGCGCAAGATCGTGCGCGGTTCCACCGACGACAGTTACGGTATCGAGGTCGCCAAACTGGCGGGATTGCCAAATGAAGTCATCAAGCGCGCCCGCGAGGTGCTTTCCTCGGTGGAAAAAACGGCGCGCGCTATCGGCGAGAACAATCAGGCGCCCGAGGTCAAGGACGATTCAATCATCACCATCGAGGAGCAAATGAACGAGCAGGTGCTTGCCGATCTCAAAGCGGCAGACCTCAATTCGCTTTCTCCGTTTGAGTGTATGTCCTTCCTTTTCGACCTCAAAAAAAGATTGCTGTAACGATTTGTTTTCGATAAAAAGGGAGGGAGCAAAGCCCCCTCCGGAAAGGAAACGCAATGGGAAAAATCAATGTTCTGCCCTTTGAGGTTGCAAACCTGATCGCCGCCGGCGAGGTGGTGGATCGGCCTGCCTCGGTCATCAAAGAACTCATGGAAAACGCCATTGACGCGGGCGCTACCTCTGTTGTTGTGGAAATTCGGCAGGGCGGAATTGCGTTTATGCGCGTCAGCGATAACGGGTGCGGCATTTCCCGCGAGGATCTGCCGGTTGCCCTGCGCCGCCACGCCACCTCCAAGATCAAGGACCGCGACGATCTTGCCGCCATTATGACGCTCGGTTTCCGCGGCGAGGCGCTTGCCGCCATTGCGGCGGTGACCGATGTCCGCATCCTTTCCAAAACAGCAGACGCGCCCATGGGCGCGCAACTTACCGCTCCCTGTGGCGGTGAGGTCACGGTGGAGGATCACGGATGTTCCAACGGCACCACCGTCATTGTGGAAAATCTGTTTGCCCGCGTTCCCGCGCGGCGCAAGTTTCTCAAAAAGGATGTTACCGAATCCATGGCGGTCAGCGCCAATGTGGAAAAAGTGGCGCTCTCCCACCCCGAAATCGCCTTCCGGTTGATCGTGGACGGCAATGTCCGTCTGGAAACCGAAGGGGACGGTGACCTTTTGCACACCATCCATTCGCTTTTCGGCAGGGAGTTTGCCGGCAGAATGCTCAAAGTCGAATCACAGGCCGAGGGCATTACCGTTTCGGGCTACACCGGCAGAAGCGATAACTACAAGGCAAACCGCAACCAGGAAAACTTTTTCCTCAACGGGCGGTTCGTCAAGAGCAAGACGATCATGGCGGCGCTGGAACAGGCATATACCTCCTATATGCCGCCCGAGCGTTTCCCTTGTTGTGTGCTTTGCGTTGATTTGGATCCTTCGCGGGTGGATGTCAATGTTCACCCCTCCAAACTGGAGGTCAAGTTCTCCAATGAAAAAGCGGTGTTTGAGGCGGTTTATTACGCCGTGCGCACCGTTTTGGAAAACAATGTGACAAGACCGAACGTCAACCTGGATTCGGCGCTGAAAAAGAACCCGTTTGCCTATCCGGGCGGCAAGATCTCCCAGGCGACCGCTCCGGTGGAGGTGGAGCGCCCAGGTTCGCTTTCCCAGCGCCAGCTTTCCTATGATACGCAAAAGACCATTCAGCATCAGCCCCAATCGCGCATGACCTCTGCCGAGTATCTGCGCACGGTGGCGGGCGAGGATCGGCAAAAACCGGCGCCTGCTTTTGCGGCACCTCAAAAAACAGCCGAGCCGCCCAAACCTGAAGCACCGAAAACCAAGCAGGAGCCGTTGCCAGAGGGGGCGGTCCGCGTTCCGCTTCACATGAATGTCAAGTTCCCGCCCTCGGTCAATCCGAATGCCGAACTCTCGGTGCCGGAAACCGGAGGGATCGCGCAACTCAACGCGCTGGGGGATGTGCCGCAAAAAACGCCGGAGCCGCCCGCCGCCCTGCCGCCCTACCGCATTTTGGGCGTTGCTTTTCGTTGCTACATCTTGGTGGAAACCGGAGAAAAACTGCTTCTCATCGATCAACACGCCGCCCATGAGCGCATTTTGTTTGAAGAACTCAAAGCCGGGCTTGCAAGCGTTCCGGTTACCTCGCAAATGCTTATGCTCCCGGTGGAAACCATGCTCACTGCCGCCGAGGTCTCGGCGCTGGAAGAGTTTGACGGTGAACTGCAAAAAATCGGTTTCCGGTTGCGCTATGCCAAAAACACCATCCTGGCGGACGCCATTCCCCAAGGGGTGGAGCCGGGTGCCGTTGGCGCCATGCTGGGAACAATGGCGGGTCGGTTGATCGACAACACAGGCAGCGTCAAACTCACGCGTGACATTCTGTTTGAAAAGGCGCTTTACCAGGCGGCCTGCAAAGCGGCAATCAAGGGGGGCAGGGAATATTCCCCCGAAGAGATCGAATGGCTGGTCAAAAAGATGATGGAACTGCCGGATATTACCTTCTGCCCGCACGGGCGCCCGGTGGCAATGGAACTGACCAAACGCGTTTTGGATAAACAATTTGACCGCACCGGCTTTTGAAAAAGGAAAGGAAACGGATTTTTCCCATGTTTGAATTACTGAAAACCGAGGGGCGCGCCCGCCGCGGTATTTTGCATACCGTCCACGGGGATATTCAAACCCCGGTGTTTATGAATGTTGGAACCTGCGCCGCCATCAAGGGGGGCGTCAACACCATGCAATTGCGGCAGATCGGTTGCCAGGTGGAACTTTCCAACACCTACCATTTGCACATTCGCCCGGGAGACGGACTGATCCGCGAGATGGGCGGCCTGCACAAGTTTATGAACTGGGATCGCCCCATTCTCACCGATAGCGGCGGATTCCAGGTCTTCTCGCTGGCAAAACTGCGCCGCATCAAGGAGGAGGGAGTTTATTTTTCCTCCCATGTGGACGGCAAAAAGATCTTTATGGGGCCGGAGGAGAGTATGCAGATCCAATCCAATCTCGCCTCCACCATTGCCATGGCGTTTGACGAATGCGTGGAAAACCCCTCGCCCTACCCCTATTGCAAAAAGAGCATGGAGCGCACCTATCGCTGGCTTGTGCGTTGCCGTGCCGAAATGGACCGGCTAAACGCCCTGCCCGATACCATCAACCGCCACCAAATGCTGTTCGGCATCAACCAGGGCAGCACTTTTGAAGATCTGCGGATCGCGCATATGCAAATGATCTCCGAGGTCCCCTGCGAGGGCTATGCCATTGGCGGTCTTGCCGTCGGAGAACCCACCGAGGAAATGTATCGCATCATTGATGCGGTCGAGCCGTATATGCCCAAGGAGAAACCCCGCTACCTGATGGGCGTGGGAACCCCTTGCAACATTCTGGAAGCGGTGCATTTTGGCGTGGACTTTTTCGATTGCGTCATGCCTAGCCGCAACGCACGCCACGGAAACCTGTTCACCTGGCACGGCAAAATCAACCTGGGCAACGAAAAATATGCCAAGGATCCCCGTCCGCTGGATGAGGGATGCGGTTGCCCCTGTTGCCGCAATTATTCGCGCGCCTACTTGCGCCATCTCATCAAAGCCAAGGAGTCGGTGGGAATGTCGCTTTGCGTTACGCACAACCTTTGGTTCTATAACGAACTCACCGCCAAGATCCGCGAGGCGCTGGACGGCGGCTATTTTGAATCTTTCTATCAGAAATATCGCAACATTTTGGGCGAACGGGTAGAGGATTGAACGAACGAAAAGATCGGAGAATGGTTATGGAGTCGATTTGCGAATTGTATCGGATCGGGCGCGGACCCTCTTCTTCCCACACCATGGGACCTTGCCGCGCGGTTCAAAAAATGAAACAGGAGTATCCGCAAGCCAACGGATACAAGGTCGTTCTCTACGGCTCGCTTGCCATGACCGGCGTCGGGCACGGAACC
>CAMOHW010000005.1 GCA_946615525.1 uncultured Clostridia bacterium
GGGGGAGAACCACTTTTTTCAAAAAGGGTTCTCCCCCTCTCGCGACCTATCCTTCTTCCTCCCCTACAACCTTCCCGCCATGCGGGAGCGGAGATTGGAAAGGATGCGTTTTTCCAGGCGGGAGATGTAGGATTGGGAAATGCCCATGCGGTCGGCGACCTCTTTTTGCGTGAGTTCCTCGCCCCCTCGGAAGCCGAATCGCAGTTCGATCAATTCCCGCTCGCGCGGAGAGAGTTCGGCGATCGCGGCACGGACGGCTTCGCGCTCCTCGCGCAGTTCCATCTCGTAGCCAACGGTATCCTCCTCGCTGCCCAGAACATCCGAAAGGAGCAGTTCGTTGCCGTCCCAATCCATGTTGATGGGCTCCTCCATGGAGATCTCCAATCGTCCGGAAGAACGCTTGCGGATATACATTAAAATCTCGTTTTCAATGCAGCGCGAGGCATAGGTAGCAAGCTTGATATTCTTCTCGGCGCGAAAAGTTTTGACGGCTTTGACCAGCCCCAGCGTGCCGATGGAGATCAAGTCCTCAATGCCCACTCCGGTGTTGTCAAAACGCTTGGCAAGAAAGGCGACCAGGCGCAGGTTATGCTCGATCAGTTTGATTTGCGCCTCCTCTTCGTCAATGCGGGCGACCAACTCGCTCTCCTCCTCGGGAGTCAGGGGCGGCGGCAGGACCTGCGGTCCATTGATGTAAAAAATGCCGCGTGGAGCGATCCGGCGCAAGAACCAATCGCGCAACCGGGCAAAAAGACGAAACATGATGGATTCCTCCTTTGAAAAATGATGTATTTAGTCCCCGATCAGCGCGTCAAAGCCGGCGGCGCGTTCCCCGAGCGGTACGGGCGCAATCAGGTGGTTGGTCTGCCGCTTGTTTGCGCCCTTTCCCGTTTGGTCGATCAGCCAAAGTTCTTCCGGAAGAACGGCGATAAGCAGTCGTTTTCCCGTGGCGCCGCTCGCCGGGATCAAGCGCAGGCGGCGGGCAATTTCCGAATGTTGTAGATAGGCGATATCCGCTTGTTCCCCCAGCAGTTCCGGCGGCAGAATGCCGCGCAGTTTTCGGGGATCGCAAAGAATGACCGGGCGCCCCGAAATCGGCTCGCAGAGCAGATTCCCGGTATCCACCAACGCTCGAAAAACGGCTGTTTTGCCAAAGAGTTTTGCCTTTACCGTCACCCATTTTACCCGACTTGCCCTGCCGAGCAAGCGCCCTCCGCCGCGCGTCAGCAAACCGCTTACCAATGCCAAAACGGCAAATAGCCAAACCGAAATGTGGTCCTCGGTTACTGCGTCCAGTGGTAAATTAAGACGATTGAGCGCCCAAAACAGCGCCGTCATTACGCCTCCCAGAAACATAGAGAGAAGCAAAAACACCCCTACCGTCCGCGCTCCGCGGGCAACGCTTTCTCCTTTTGCTGCAAACGCCGCCGCGCAAATGCCGCAGGCGGCAAGCGCGTCCAAAAGCAGTTCTCCGGCGCCGCCCAGCCCCAAAAGCAGGACCCCCACTGAGAAAACACCCCCCAGCGCCGCCGCAAGGAACATTCTAAAGCGGCGGGGACGGCTATGTAGGATGAGTGCCGTCAGGTTCAGGCAGAGCAGATCCATGCTGGCATTGACGAAAAAATAAAGGTCGGCGTAAACTTCCCCTTCCGGCATTTGTGTTTTTCCTCCCCGTTTGCAAGTTCTGCTTTCAGCATAGCAGAAACGGGGAGATAAAACTGTCGAAACCGAGAAGCCGAAAAAATTTTCTGTTGCCGCTACCAATTTGAGGGATTCTATGATATAATAAAGGAAAACGATCGTTCTTGTTGGCGCCCGGCGCCGGAAAGGAAATTGATATGTTGCTTGACCATATTCACGACCTGCAAGAAGAGCTTGCCTTTGCCAAAGCCGAAGCCGCTCTTTTGATCGACAAACTCAACCAACGCTATCTTTCGGGATTCGATTTTGACGACGGATATGTCCTCGTCACCCTCAAAAATGCCTATCTGATCACCGATTTTCGCTACATCGAAGCGGCAAAAGCCGCCTGCGGCGATTTTATGGAAGTTCTTGCGCCCGAAATGACAGAAGCAACGCTTGTTGATCTTTTCCGCCGCGACGGATGCAAAACCATACTGATCGAGGAAAAGACTCTGCCGCTGGCAAATTATGAAAAACTGTGTGCAAAGTTTGCGAACTTTTCCGTCAAGCCCGGCGCCTCCGCCATTTTGGGAGAGATGCGTCTTTGCAAAGACGAAGACGAACTTGCCGCCATCGCTCGCGCCCAGGCAATGACCGACGCGGCGTTTGCCCATATTCTGAAAGCCATTCGCCCCGGTGAAATGACCGAGATCGATGTGGCTCTGGAACTGGAATATTTTATGCGCAGAGCCGGCGCCTCGGGACTGGCGTTTGACACCATTGTGGCGTCGGGGAGCGCGTCTTCCCGTCCGCACGCCGTTCCGCGCAATCAAAAACTGGAACGCGGATTTTTGACGCTGGATTTCGGCGCCAAAGCCGACGGCTACTGCGCGGATATGACCCGCACCATTGTCCTCGGCAAAGCCGACGCCGAAATGAAAAAACTTTACAACACCGTTCTGCGCGCGCAGACCGAGGCAATCGCCGCCGCGCACGAGGGCGCTTCCTGCTTCGGGCTGGATAAAATCGCCCGCGATATTATTGAGGGAGCGGGCTACCACGGGTGCTTCGGACACTCGCTGGGGCACGGCGTGGGGCTGTATATCCACGAAAATCCCCGTTTGGCGCCCGGCGCTCCCGCCGAGCGGCTCCTGGAACGCGGCAACACCTTTACCGTAGAACCCGGCATTTACATTGAGGGGCTTTACGGTTGCCGCATTGAAGATTTGTGCTGTATCCGCCCGGACGGCACCATGACCGATTTTGCACAAAGCCCCAAAGAATTGATTGAACTCTGACCGGCGACAGCCGGATCTGTGGAAAGGAGCAACATGATGCCGACCGAGAATGTTGCCGTTTGGAACCTGACACAATATCTCATGGTCCGGTGGGGTCTTGCCTCCGGCACCTTTGCCTATTCCGCCCTGCTGGTGGGCGGCGTCCTCGTTGCAGCCATCCTGCCCTATCTGTTGGGTAGTATCAATCCGGCAATCCTGATCTCCAAAGGGATCTACAAGCAGGATGTCCGCACGCTGGGCAGCGGTAACGCCGGGACTACCAATATGCTCCGCTCCTTCGGCAAAAAAGCCGCCGCGGCAACTTTGCTTTTGGATCTTTCCAAAGCCGCCGTTGCCTACTGGTTTGGATTTTTCTTCTTTTTCGGAATGACGGGTGGCGCCATTGCCGGATTCTTTGTGGTCATGGGTCACATCTTTCCGATCTTTGCAAAGTTTCGCGGCGGCAAAGGCGTTGCCTGCCTTGCCGTAGTTGCCCTTTGCCAAAGCCCCTTGACCTTTGCCATTGTGCTTGCCATTTGGCTGATCATTGTTTTCGGCACACGCTTTGTTTCGCTCGGCTCGGTCATGGCGGCTCTGCTCTATCCGCTCATCCTGCGCGCGTTTTTGGGCGCGGCGGACGGCGGAAATGTCGCCTTTGCCATTGCGGCGGTGGTGTTTGTCGTCCTGCGGCACTGGGAGAATCTGAAACGCATTTACGAAGGCAAGGAACACAAACTGGACCTTTCCGGCAAGAAAAAGAAGGAGGGCAAGAACAATGGAAACCCAACTGCTTGACCTTCTGCTTACCGCCTTTTCCAAAGAGGCACTCGTCAAGGCGGTGCTTTCCAAACCCGCCGACAAACGCGAACTGAAAACGGTGCTGACTCCGCGCAAAATCGGGGGAAATATCCTTTTGCAAGCCGAAACCTTTCTTGCCGACAACAAAGCCGTGCATGAAAACATTCCGCCCGAAGACAAACCCCGTCTTGCAGAGCTGATCGCCTCGCACGGGCAGGTCAACCTCATTACCTCGGCGGGCGAATGCGAACTGCGGCGTTCCAAAGCCGGCAAAGTAACCCTGCTCGGCGGCGAAAAACTGCATCGCGCGCTTGCAGGAGGAGAGCCGCCCCGCGTCAACATTGCCAGAAACGACCGCCAAAAAGCGCGCATTCTTTCGGGGAGCGAGCCCTTTTTGCGCCTGTTGGGCGTGAGCGACGAAAACGGGCGCGTCTATGACAAAAAACAAGCCAAGTTCCGACAGATCAACCGCTTTTTGGAGTTGATACGCGATTGTCTGCCCTATCTGCCCAAAGAGGGAGAACTTCGCATTTGCGACCTCTGTTGCGGCAAAAGTTACCTTTCCTTTGCCGCCTACCATTATTTTGCAAACATTCTGGGGCGGCCGGTGCGTATGACCGGCGTGGACCTCAAACCGGACGTGATTGACTTTTGCAATTCGGCGGCGCGCACGCTCGGCTTTACCGGCCTGCAATTTCTGTTTGGCAATGTTGCCGCCTATGACGCCGGAGGGCACGTGCATCTCGTCCTCTCGCTCCACGCCTGCGATACCGCCACCGACCTGGTGCTTTCCCGCGCGGTCGCCTTTGGGGCGGATGTCATTCTTTCCACCCCCTGCTGCCATCACGAACTCAACCACAACCTGGATTGCCCCGCGCTCGGCTTCCTTTCGGAATACTCCATGCTGCGCCAAAAGTTCTGCGACGCGGCAACCGACGCGCTCCGGCTGAAATACCTGGAGGCCTGCGGCTACACCACCGCCGCGCTGGAATTGATCGATCCGGAGGAAACCCCGAAAAACATTCTGCTCCGCGGATTGCGGCGCAAGGATTTTGACCCGGAGAGCACCGAAGCAAAGGACCTTTGGAACCGCTACGAAGCGGCAAAAACTTTTTTGGCAGGAGAAAATCATGTTCAAAAAACTCTTTCACAAAGCGCCAAAACCGAATAGCCGCGCCTATCGCCGCGAAATGGCAACAAAAATTTGCGGTCACCATATCCGCTACATCACCGAAAAACGAGGTGATGCCGACGAGGTGATCGGGCGCGAGGGCTCGCTTGCCCAACGGGACGGAGAGCTATTGGTGCATTCCTCTGCCGGCACCCTGTTTCGTTGCAACATTGACGAAATGGACGCCTGGGAACTGCTCTCCAAGGACGGCGTGACCATTACAGCACCCGACCTGGAACACGGCGGCACCGTCCGCACCATTGTGGTTTATTATGTGTATTATCGTTGAGCAAAAACCGCCGGTTTTCCGGCGGTCTTTTGCGATCGGTCGTTTTGACGCCCTATGAAAGGAGGTATTTTTCATGTCGCTGTTGGTAGATGAACTGGACTTTCCGGCGCGGCGCGCCCGTTTTTGCCGCATTGCTTCCGCCGCCGCCCGCGAGCGCCATACCCGGGGCGCTTTCGGCTTTGGCACGCTCGGGGAAAAGCGCTTGCACGCTATCCTGAAAAAATACCTCTGCGAAAACACCGACTATCACGAAGTCGGCATTCCCGGCACCCGGTTTCTTGCCGATATTCGCGTAGGTGACGAGATCTACGAGGTGCAAACCGGAGGGTTTGCGCCCCTGAAAACCAAACTGCAATACCTTTTGGAGCATACCCCTTGCACCGTGACCGTGGTGCATCCCGTTGTTGCCGAGCGCTCGCTTTGCTGGATCGACCCACGGGACGGCTCGGTCTCGCCTGCGCGCCGCGTGGGCGGCGTGGGGCGCGCGGCAAACCTGCTTGCCGAACTTTATCCGCTCCTGCCGCTTTTGCCGGATGAACGCATTTCCTTCCGGTTGCTGCTCCTCTCGGTGCAGGATTTTCGTCTGCTCAACCCCTCCGGGCGCGATCCCAAGCGCCATACTCGCCGGTTTGAGCGCCTGCCGGTGGATCTTTTGGAGGATATTACCTTTTCCTCCCCTGCCGATTTTCGCGATCTGTTGCCTGCCGACCTGCCCGAAACCTTTTCCGTTGCCGTCTTTTCCAAATGCGCCCGTCTGCGCCTGCGCGCCGCGTATTCCGCCGTTCATGTTTTGGAAAAACTCGGTATTTTCCGCCAAATCTCGGCAAAGCCCATGACCTTTGAGGTGGTATAGCCGAGAAAAACTTTTGCTTATTTCCCGAAAGTGCATTGACAATAAGTAGATAATATTGTATAATATAATTTAGCATGATATGCCTTACACCCGAAAAACGCGGTAAAAGGCTACAAATATCAGCAAAATTATTACATCAAGGAGGTTTTTTCTGATGATCCAAGCATGGATTGCCATTGTCATCAGCGTTGCTACGCTGGTCGTCGGCGGTCTTGTTGGATTCTTTGCGCGCCGCGCGATCGGCGAAGCCAAGATCGGCTCTGCTGAAAAAGAAGCAAAGCGCATTCTGGAAGAATCCAAAAAAGAAGCCGAATCAAAGAAAAAAGATCTCCTTTTGGAAGCAAAAGAGGAAGCTTTGCGCGTTCGCAATGAAACCGAGCGCGACCTCAAAGAACGCCGCGGTGAGATCTCTCGCACCGAGCGCCGCCTGACCCAAAAGGAGGAAAACCTCGACCACAAAACCGAGGTTCTGGAACAAAAAAGCGAACAGCTGGAGGCAAAACTCAAAGACGCCGACGCGCTCAAAGAGCATGTTTCGGAGGTCCTGGCGCAACATCTCAAACGCCTGGAGGAGCTTTCCAACTACACCGCCGAACAGGCAAAAAGCGAACTGATTTCCAAAGTGGAAACCGAGGCGCGCCACGATATGGCGCAAAAACTTGCCGACCTGGAAGCCGAATACAAAGAGGAGGCCGACAACAAGGCGCGCAACATTCTCTCGCTCGCCATTCAGCGTTGCGCCGCCGACCATGTTTCGGAATCGGCAATTTCGGTCGTTTCCCTGCCCAGCGAGGAAATGAAAGGCCGCATCATCGGTCGCGAGGGCCGCAACATTCAAAAGTTGGAAACCCTGACCGGTGTGGAACTGATCATTGACGACACGCCCGAAGCCATTACCATTTCGGGCTTTGACCCCGTCCGCCGCGAGATCGCGCGCATCGCCCTGGAGAAACTGATCTCCGACGGCCGCATCCATCCGGCACGTATTGAGGAAATGGTGGAAAAAGCAAAGCGCGAGGTTGACGCCGTGATCAAACAGGCGGGCGAACGCGCCACCTTTGAAACCAACGTCCACGGCATTCACCCTGATCTGGTCCGCCTGTTGGGGCGGTTGCGTTACCGCACCAGCTACGGGCAGAATGTCCTGCAACACTCCATCGAGGTTTCCTGGCTTGCCGGTATGATGGCGGATGAACTCGGCGTGGACGCGGCAACTGCCCGTCGCGCAGGTCTGCTCCACGATATTGGCAAGGCCTTCCCGCAGGATATGGAGGGCTCTCACGTAGAGCTTGGCGTAAACGCCGCAAAGAAATATAAGGAAAGCCCGGCTGTCATTCATGCCATCGAAGCGCACCACGGTGATGTGGAGCCGCAGACCATTGTTGCCATTCTGGTCCAGGCGGCAGACGCCATTTCGGCCGCCCGTCCCGGCGCGCGCCGCGAGGATATGGAAAACTATATCAAGCGGTTGGAAAAACTGGAGGAGATCGCCTCCGGCTTTGGCGGCGTGGAAAAGGCATACGCCATTCAGGCAGGCCGCGAAGTGCGCGTTATGGTCAAGCCCGATCAGGTATCGGATACCGATATGAAGCTGATTGCGCGTGACATGGCAAAGAAGATCGAGGATGAAATGAACTATCCCGGTCAGATCAAGATCAATCTCATCCGCGAGACCCGCGCGGTGGATTACGCAAAATAAGCAACAGTCACAGCGAGGGGGACCTTTCGGAAAACGAACGGTCTCCCTCGGTTTCCCATTTTGAAAAAAGGAGATTCGGTCAATGGAATACAGAACCGAAAAAGACAGCTTGGGCGAAGTCCGCGTTCCCGCCGGAAAACTTTGGGGCGCGCAAACCGAGCGCAGTCTTGAAAACTTTCCCATTGGCGAGGAGAAAATGCCCCGCGAGATTATTGCCGCTCTGGCGCTGATCAAAAAGGTTTGCGCCTGCGTCAATCTTTCGCTCGGCGTTTTGGACGAGGAGCGCAAAACCCTGATCTGTCGGGTTTGCGACTCGATTCTTGCCGGCAATTTTGAGGGCGAGTTTCCCCTCTCGGTCTGGCAAACCGGCAGCGGAACACAAACCAACATGAACCTCAACGAGGTCATTGCCAACAGCGGCAACCGCCTTGCCGGCAAACCGCTTTTGCATCCCAACGATCATGTCAACCGCTCGCAAAGCTCCAACGATACCTTTCCCACCGCCCTGCACCTTGCTTTTGCAACCGTCATTCGCAAAAAGCTGGAGCCGGCGCTACAGGGAATGATTGCCGAACTTGGTCGCCTGGAAGCCGAAAACCGGGATGTTATCACCATGGGCCGCACCCATTTGCAGGACGCCGTTCCGCTCTCCTTTGCACAGGAGATCGGCTCCTGGAAAGCAATGGTGGAGCGCTCGCTGGACGCGATCCGCTCCTCGTCGGACGGGCTTTTGGACCTTGCCCTGGGCGGCACCGCCGTTGGCACCGGGCTCAACGCCCCCAAGGGGTTTGGAGAGGCGGTTGCTAAAGAGCTGGCAAAAGAGACCGGAATGCCCTTCCGCTCGGCAAAAAACAAGTTTCGCGCCCTTGCGGCACGGGATGACGTTGCCTTTGCACACGGCGCCCTGAAAACGCTTGCCGCCGACCTGCTCAAAATTGCCAACGACATCCGCTGGCTTGCCTCCGGTCCGCGCTGCGGTCTGGGCGAGATCACCCTGCCCGCGAATGAGCCCGGCTCCTCCATTATGCCCGGCAAGGTCAACCCTACCCAGTGCGAGGCGCTCTCTATGGTCGCTTTGCAGGTCATGGGCAACGATGCCGCCGTCGGGTTTGCCGCCTCGCAGGGCAATTTCCAACTCAACGTTTATTTGCCCCTGTTGGCTTATAACTGTTTGCAATCGGCAAATCTGCTTGCCGACGCGGTGGCGTCCTTTACCGCGCGTTGCCTTGCCGGATTGAAACCGAACCGCCGGAAGATGGAGGAAAACCTGAACCGTTCCTTGATGCTGGTGACCGCGCTTTCCCCGAAGATCGGCTACGACAAGGCCGCCGAAATTGCCAAAACCGCGCACCAAAACGGAACCTCTTTGCGCGAAGAAGCGCTCAAATCGGGAGAGCTGACCGCCGAGGAATTTGACGAGCTGACCGACCCCCGAAAAATGATTTGACCGCTTGCTTTCAAATCCTTCTTTCAGCTTTACAAAAAAAGAAAAGACCGAACCGGTGGAAAACCGCGTTCGGTCTTTTTTTGTTTTTTTCATTAAAAAACGATTCTTTTGGGAAGAGCGCCTTTTTCAAAAATGGTGGCGTTGACCTGGATTTTTCCCGGAGCCGTGACAAACCGGGTGGGCATGAGCGAGGTGAACCGCTCCAAAACCGCCTCGGTCGTAACGCCGAGAATGCCCTCCACCGGGCCCGACATTCCAATATCGGTCTGGTAGGCGGTCCCTTTGGGGAGCAGTTGCTCGTCCGCCGTCGGCACATGGGTATGCGTTCCGAAAACAATGTCGATCCTGCCGTCAAAGCGGCGAGCAAGGGCAAGTTTTTCGCTGGTCGCCTCGGCGTGAACATCCAAAATAGAGAGCTGGTAGTTCCCCGCCTCGCGCCGTAGAATATTCTCCACAGCCGCAAACGGGTCGCCATACGCCTCCATAAAGGCGCGCCCGCAAACATTCATCAACAAAAGTTTTCCGCCGTCAAAGGGCAACAGGGTGTATCCCATGCCGGGGGTCTGCGGCGGAAAGTTTGCCGGGCGGATGATGCGGCGGTCCTCCTCCAGGACAGGGTAAAGATCGCGCTGACCGAACGCATGGTTCCCCAGCGTAATGGCATCTACCCCTGCCGCAAACAGGCGTTCTGCCTGGCGGGCGTTCAGCCCGCGGATCTCGGCGGCATTTTCGGCATTTGCAACCACAAAATCAATGTTCCGCTCGCGCCTGACGCGCCCGAGATGTTCTTCCAGATAGGTTACTGCGCGATCGCCAACGACATCTCCAATGGCAAGAATACGCATAGAAAAGTCCTCACATTCTATTTCCGCTAACGGGCGGAAAGCCGTAAAAAAGGTATTTGCCCAAGCGAATAGGTTTTATGCCGGCAAAACGGTCAAAAGCGCGTTCAGGCAGGTTTCCCCCGCCCCGTTGAGCGCGCAGAAACAATAGCCGGCTCCACCGGTCTTGGTCAGAAAAGGGGCACGGTAAAGAGAAAGTTCATCACCGTATTTTGCCTCTTTCAAAAAAGAAATGGAAAATCCGTTTACCCTGGTCTCTTCGGGCGCGGGCAAAAAATCGGCAAGCATATCGGGGTATTTGGTGTTGTTCATGTGCCCGTTGTAATCCAGGTCGGAATACCGGATGGCGCGCTTGCCCGCAAACTCCATCTCCGAAACAGGCGGCACGCGAAACCGCTCGGGAAGATCGTCAAACTGCAACTTTTCCTCGGGCGTGACCGGAAACTCCAGCTCGTCCACCCGCACCAGGCGTCGGTCGTCCAAGGAGAGAAGTCCCCAGGAGGAAACGCCTTCGGCAACCGTTCTTCCCTCCCGCAAAACGCGAAAACAGCGCTCAAAATTGAACCCGTGGCTAAAACAGACCCAGGTTTGAGCGGTGATGTTCTCGTAGGCGTGCAGGGGCTCGTAGATCTTGACCGCGATACGCGAAAGGATGAATGCCACCCGTTGCTCGTCGCGCAGGCGGTCCAGGTCCATATCGGCCGTGTGCAACTGGTGGTTGGCGGTTTCCTGCATAACGGCAAGAAGCGCCGAGGGGCGAACGGCGCGGTTGAGATCGGTTTCATGCCAACGGATCGGAAAATCCTCGGAATAAATCATAAACAGTTCACGCTCCGTGTTCAGCGGACGCCCCAAAAGTCGGGGATCCCTTAACCGGGGTCCCCGACCTGCCGCGTCAAGCGGCTTTTTTTGTTTTGGGGTCGTTATTGCGATTTAGTGGTTTTTGCGAAAGATCTTGCCGGAGAAGAGTGCAAATGCGCCCAGGCAGATCATGAAGAATCCCTGAACCAGTCCGACAATGATCACCGTAAAGATGTTCGGTCCAAGACCTTTCTTCATAATGATGAGATAGAGCATTGCGATAATGGCAACCAGGAGCAGAACGATCAGCAAGATCCAGAGCCACATCCAGGAGAAGGTGGCTTGATCGTTATCCACTTTGTTTGCCTGAATGTAGTAGGTTCCTTCTGCCGAGTCGATTGCGAGAGAGTACTCGCCGCTCTGTTGCTCGCCAACAACGCCGTTGTTGACATAAACGCCATCCGGACGAACGGTGGTGACCTTCAAGGTCACGTCGCCGGCGGACATAATCATGTTGCTTTCGCTTGCCACTTCCTCATCGCCGATCATCATGCCTTTGACGCGGTTGTTGTTTGCCGCGGCAACGGCAGAGGGTTGAGCGGTAATACTCGTCAGAGTAGCGCCTTCCGGAACGAATCCGCCCTTGCCGACATCCACGCCGTCAATCAGAACGGCTGCGTCATCGGTACTGCCCTCGACCTCTACGCCGAAGAAGTATTCGTTGACGATCGCAACCTCGGTAAAGTGCGGCGGGTAGAATGTCACGGCGCCGTCGGTAACGGTGACGCGCAAATCGTCGGCAAGTGCCTTACCGTCTTCCAGAATGTAGGCATTGGTGCGCCGGGTTGCGGTTTCGGTCAGGGCCTCGATGTTGACGGTGATGACGGTGATCGCCATGCCGTCCTGGAAGTCGGTGATCTTCTTGCCGGAGGTGGGATCGTCTTCGTCGATCTCGATCAGCAGTTCCAGATCATAAACTTCGTGAGCGGGTGCATCGGCATACGGGAAGTTAGCGCCGCTGAAGGTGCGTTCCTCTGTTACCGGTTTGATGGAAAGACGAACTTTTCCTTCGGACGCGCGAACTTCTTTCATCAACTCGCCGGAAATCTCCATCTTCGCGCCCTCACCGTATTGAACGGTCAGACTCTTTGCGGTGTCAAAGCCGTAAGCGGAAGGATCCACGGTCAGGACAAAGTCGTTCGGGTTTGCGTCGTCGGTCTTGTTTTTGAGTTTTCCATCGGAACCGAGCGTAGCGGAATCCCAAAGTTTCACGGTCCAGTTGTTGTCCTCGTCCCGGGTCAGGTCGGCAAAGAGTTTCTTGCCGCCCTCGGCGTTTTCATCCGCCTTCAGGTAATCGGGCGAGTAGAGGACGATATAGTCGCCGTCTGCCGACAGATCGTTCACGGTTCCGGTCATTTCATCGGCCGTGGTGATCTTGCCGTTCTCGCCGATCCGGTAGAGGTGCGGAGTATAACTCGGATCGCCGGACCAAGCGGGCAGCTCGGCAAGCGCGTCCTCCAGAGATTCACCGCTGGTAACGGTTACTTCTACCTCTTGATAGGACTTGCTCTCCTCGTTCCAAATGCGAATGGTCTGCGTTGCCTCATAGACCAGGGTGATGGTCACATTGGATCTGACAACATAGGCGGCAAGGTCTTCCACCTTGGTGTTGTCGGCGTAGTAGCCAATCGTCCAGGTGCGGGTTTCATCCGGCGCTTCGGGAGTGGCGGGAATGGCTTGCAGTTTTGCGCCGTTATCCACCTGCTCGGCGCCAATGACCTCACCGTTGTAAACGTAGGTAACGGTCAAACGGCTGACCTGTTTCCAAATTGCCGTATAGGTCACATTGCCGGTTACCATAGAGATGGCGGGCGACCAGCCGGCAAAGGTGTAGGTTGCGGTTGCGGTTGCCGGGCGGATCGGATCGGCGTGGACCGGAATGGTGCCGTAAGTAAGCGTTTCGCTGGTCACGTTGCTGCCGTTAACGCCTACATAGGCAAGATCCCAGGTAACGGTGTAGCTGTTGAGGTTTGCAGAATAGGTTGCCATGTAGGTAACGTCTCCGGTTACCACATTGAACATAACGGTTCCGGCCTCTTCATCCGCGACCACTTCGGGATCCCAACCGGCAAAGGTGTAGGTATATTGTGCGTTCGCCGGACGAGTCGGAGTCAATCCGGGATCGGCAGGGCGATCGCCATAGTTCACCGGGTTGGTTTCCAGAATGGTTCCGTCATAGTTCTTCCAGGTCACCGTGTAGGTTCTGACAGTTGCGTTATACTGCGCGGTGTAGGTGGTGTTGCCGGTGATCGGAGCGACCACGGGCGACCAGCCGGAGAAGGTGTAGGTGTATTGCGCATCCTGCCAGCTGCCGACAGTGGGTGCCTTTGCTGTCAGATCGGTTCCATACGGAACATCCTCCATAACAAGCTGCTTGCCGGACTCATAGTTCCAGGTTACCGTGTAGGTTTTGGTGGTCTTGTAATACTGTGCGGTGTAGGTAGCGTTTCCGGTTACCGGGCTGAAGATTGCTTTTCCACCTTCATCCAACCCTATCTGGTCAGGTGACCAGCCGGCAAAGGTGTAGGTGTATTGCGCGTCTGCGGCTTTGGCAGGTGTTTCGCCGGTGTATTTCGGATTTGTTCCATACGCCACCGGAGCGGTTGCCAGAGTAGTGCCGTCATAATCTACCCAAGTAATGGTGTATTTGCGCGGGCTTTCGGTCCACTGTGCCGTGTAGGTCACATCACCGGTTACGATAGCAATCTCGTTGCCGTTCTGATCCAGCCACTTGACAAAGGTGTAATCGGTGCTGTCGGACGACGGGCGGATCGGATCTGCGTGATCCAGTTCCGTTCCGTAATCAACCACTTCGACCGCCGGAGTATCGTAGCCGAGATCCCAGACAACGGTGTATTTGCGAGTGATCTCCGTCCACTGTGCGGTGTAGGTCTTCTCACCGGTTACCTCCACGATCGCGGGCGTCCAGCCGGCAAACTCGTAGGTGTATTGTCCGTCTGCGCTGTTCGGGCGAACCGGGATCTCGTGGGTGGGCATGGTATTATACGCCACTTGAGTGGTCGTTTCTTCCGCGCCCTCATATCCGAGGTTCCAGGTAATGGTGTAGGTGCGAGCCGTTTCGGTCCACTGTGCCGTGTAGGTCACGTCACCGGTCACCGTAGAGAGAACTGCGTTCCAACCTGCAAAGGTGTAATCGGTGCTTGCGCTCGATTCACGGGTCAGGTCGTCATGTGCAGGCATTGCACCGTAAGGAAGCGTGTCGGTTCCGATCGCCGTTTCCTCATAACCGTTCATCCAAGTCACCGTGTAGGTCTTGGTGGTAGCCGTCCACATTGCCGTGTAGGTCGCCTCACCGGTCACCTCTACAATCGCGGGCGACCAGCCGGCGAAGGTGTAGGTGTACTGTGCGGTGTCGGCGGGAGCGGGTTGCTCGTCGTTCGGATATGCCGGAGTGGTTCCAAAGGCAACTTCCGAAGTGCTGACCGTTCCGTCATAATCTACCCAAGTGATGGTGTAGGTGCGCGGTGCCTTGCTATACTGTGCGGTGTAGGTTGCGTCACCGTTCACAGGAACAATGGTACCCCAACCTGTAAAGGTGTAGAGATACTGTGCCGTTCCGGCTTTTGCAGGTGCGCCGTAGGTAACGGTGTCATATTCGGGCGTTGCGCCGTAGGCAACATTCTCGGAATAGATGAGCGCGGTTCCGTTCATCCAGGTTACGGTGTATTGCCGTTTATGAGCGGTAAAGTTTGCAGTATAGGTCACGTTTCCGGTTACCGGAGGCAGCGAATCTTCAAGAGTGTAATCGGTCTCGCCTGCCGTCCAACCGGCAAACTCGTAGGTGTTGGCCTTGTCTGTGCCCTTGGTGGGAACCTTGCCGGTATATGCAGGAACGCTACCGTATGCAACCGTATCCGTTCCAAGAGTAACGTCGCCGTTCTTCCAGGTTACGGTGTAGGTCTTGGGCGTTGCCGTCCACTGTGCCGTGTAGGTCACGTCACCTGTCACAGGGGTGATTTCTCCCCAACCTGCAAAGGTGTAATCATATTGATCAGACGAAGCGCGGATCGGCGTGCTGCCGTTGTATTCCGGCAGAGTTCCGTAAGGAACGCTCTCGTCGGTTTCCAGAGCGGTTTCGCTGTATCCGTTCTTCCAGATCACGGTATAGGATCTCAACGTTGCCGAGAAGGTTGCGGTGTATTCGACATTGCCGTTCACCGCTACAACTACGGGCGTCCAGCCGGCGAAGGTGTAGGTGTACTGCGCCGTGCTTGCCTTGAACGGAGTGGTTCCGGTGTATTCCGGAGTGGTTCCATATGCAACCTGTTTGGTTTGCAGAACTGCACCGTTTTCGTTCTTCCAGGTTACGGTGTATTGGTTGACCGTTGCGGTATAGGTTGCGGTGTAGGTCGCGTTACCAATTACAGGAACGATATCGTCATCCCAACCTGCGAAGGTGTAAGTGTACTGCGTTGTGCTTGCCTTGAGCGGAGTGGTTCCGGTGTATTCCGGAGTGGTTCCATACAGTGCCGAGGTGGTTGCGAGAACCGTTCCGTCCTCATTCTTCCAGGTGATGGTGTAGCTCCGTTTGATCGCATTCCATTGTGCCGTATAGGTCACGTCACCGGTCACCGATGCGATCTCGCCCCAGCCGGCGAACTCGTAGGTATATTCGTCGG
>CAMOHW010000006.1 GCA_946615525.1 uncultured Clostridia bacterium
AATCCCATGCCCGAAAAACCCTGGGCGACTACCGGAACCGGTATGAAGCGCCAGCACAACATTGTCAACTCGCTCTTCCTCAAACCCGAACAACTGGAGCAAACAAACTTTGAGCGTTATGAACGCTACGCAAAAATCCAGGCAACCGAGGCACGCGCCGAGGAATACCGCATGGAGGACGCTGAAATTTGCATTGCCGCCTTCGGTATTGCCGCTCGCGTTTCCAAAAACGCCGTGGACGAAGCGCGCAAGATGGGCATTAAGGCCGGTTTGATCCGTCCTATTACCCTGTGGCCCTTCCCGAACGAGGTCTTCCGCAAAGCCGCCGACCATGTCAAAGCATTCATCTCGGTAGAGCTTTCCATGGGGCAGATGATTGAGGATGTTCGTCTTGCTTCGGAGTGCCGCGTTCCCGTTACGCTCTGCAATCGCGCAGGCGGTATGATTCCAACTCCCGAACAGGTATTGGATGCCATTGTTTCCGCCGCGAAAGGAGGTCATTGAACCATGGTCGTATTCAAAAAGCCACACGCCCTGACCGACGCGCCCTTCCACTACTGCCCCGGCTGCACCCACGGCATTATCCACCGTCTGGTTGCCGAGGTGATTGATGAGCTGGGTATTGAAGGCAAAACCATCGGCATTGCTCCGGTTGGTTGTTCTGTCATGGCATACGATTACTTCAACTGTGATATGATTGAAGCCGCGCACGGCCGCGCTCCCGCCGTTGCGACCGGCGTCAAACGCGCCAACCCCGAAAACATTGTTTTCACCTACCAGGGTGACGGCGACCTTGCCTCCATCGGCATGGCGGAAACCGTCCACTCGGCGGCGCGGAACGAAAATATTACCGTAATCTTCATCAACAACGCCATCTACGGCATGACCGGCGGTCAAATGGCACCTACATCGCTTCCCGGTCAGGTCACGCAGACCTCCCCCTACGGGCGGGATGTCAAGGCCTGCGGCTACCCCATCCGCGTTTGCGAGATGCTTTCCGAGCTGGAAGGTCCCGAATACCTCGAGCGCGTGACCGTAAACAGCGTCGCCAATGTCCGCAAGGCAACGAAAGCCATTAAAAAAGCATTCCAGAATCAGATCGACGGCAAGGGATTCTCGCTGATCGAGGTCGTTTCCTCCTGCCCCACCAACTGGGGTATGACGCCGCAAGCGGCACTGAAATGGATTGATGAAAAAATGATTCCCTACTACCCGCTCGGCGTTTACAAAGACCGTTCTGCAAAAAAGGAGGAAGAGGCAAAATGAAAACCACACAGTTTCTCTTTTCCGGATTTGGCGGTCAGGGCATTCTGTTTGCCGGTAAGTTCCTTGCCTACAAGGGATTGATCGAGGGCAAACAGGTCAGCTGGCTCCCCTCCTACGGTCCCGAAATGCGTGGCGGCACTGCAAGTTGCAGCGTCATCGTCAGCGACGAGGCGGTCGGCTCCCCGATCGTTTCCAAGCCCGACGTGCTGATTGCTATGAACCTGCCCTCCCTGGACCGGTTTGAAGGCGCGGTTGCTCCCGGCGGCATCATTTTTGCCGACAGCACTCTGATCGAGCGCAAGGTTACGCGCAAGGATGTGAAAGCCATCTATGTTCCGGCAACCAAACTGGCAAGCGACAACGGCTTCCCCACCCTGGCAAACATGATCCTGCTCGGCAAAATCCTTTCCGAGCTGGGCGAATTTGACGAAGCCAACGTGGAAGCCGCACTGACAAAGGTCATTCCGGCAAAACACGCCGATATGAAAGAAATCAATCTCAAAGCCCTGCGCCTGGGCGCCGAGCAATGAAAGGAGTTTTGAAAAATGAACATTCGTTTTGAAAAAAACATCGCACCAAAAGAAAAACCGCAGGATAATGTCCTGGGCTTTGGCAAATATTTTACCGATCATATGTTCTTGATGAACTATGATCCCGAAAACGGCTGGCATGACGCGCGCATCGTTCCCTTCCAGAACATTTCCCTGCATCCCGCCTCCACCGTTTTACACTACGGCTCCGAAATCTTTGAAGGTTTGAAGGCATATCGCCGCGCTGACGGCGGCATTCAGCTCTTCCGTCCCATTGAAAACATCCGCCGCATGAACAACTCGGCAGAGCGCCTTTGCCTGCCGCAGATTCCCGAGGAGGACGCGCTGGAAGCGCTGACTACCTTTGTGCGCACCGAGGCGGAATGGACGCCGCACTCGGAAGGCACTTCCCTTTATCTGCGTCCCTTCATGTTCGGTAACGACGAAAGTTTGGGTGTTCACACCGTTCACCATGTTACTTTTGCCATTATCGCCTCCCCCGTTGGCAGTTACTATGCCGAGGGCATTAACCCGGTACGCATTATGATCGAGGACGAAGACGTCCGCGCCGTTCGCGGTGGTACGGGTTACGCCAAATGCGGCGGCAACTATGCTGCTTCCAACCGCGCCGGCGAGCGCGCCGCACAAAAAGGATACTCCCAGGTGCTCTGGCTGGACGGTGTAGAGCGCAAATACATTGAGGAAGTTGGCGCAATGAACGTCATGTTCCTGATCGGCGACGAGGTTGTTACTCCGAAGCTGACCGGCTCGATCCTGCCCGGCATTACCCGCAAATCCTGCATTGAGATCCTCAAAAAAGAGGGCTACAAAGTCAGCGAGCGTCTGCTTTCGGTCGAGGAACTCTCGAACGCCATGAAAAACGGCACCCTGAAAGAGGCGTGGGGCTGCGGAACCGCCGCGGTCGTCTCTCCCATTGGCGAACTACTCTACAAGGATCACAAATACATTGTCAACGAAGGCAAGATTGGCAAACTCACCCAGCACCTTTACGATACCTTGACCGGCATTCAGTGGGGCAAGATCGCCGATCCCTACGGCTGGATCTACAAACTTTGATTTTTATTTTGAAAAAATATAGAAAAGGAGAATTGCCATGTTTCAATCCGAATATCTGAAAAAAGTGTATGCCGGCGTAGAAGCTCGTAACCCCGGCGAAAAAGAATTCCTGCAAGCCGTGCGCGAAGTGCTTGAATCCCTGGAACCCGTTGTTCTTGCCAACCCGAAGTTGGAGGAGCAAGGCGTTCTGGAACGCATTGTGGAGCCGGAGCGTCAGCTCTTCTTCCGCGTTTCCTGGGTAGATGACAAGGGACAGGTGCAGGTAAACCGCGGTTACCGCGTGCAGTTCAACTCTGCCATTGGTCCTTACAAGGGCGGCATTCGTCTGCATCCGTCGGTCAACGCGTCGGTCATCAAGTTCCTCGGCTTTGAGCAGATCTTCAAGAACAGCTTGACCGGTCTTCCCATCGGCGGCGGCAAGGGCGGCTCCGACTTTGACCCCAAGGGCAAATCCGACCTGGAAGTCATGCGCTTCTGCCAGAGCTTTATGACCGAGCTTGCCAAACACATTGGCGCCGACACCGACGTTCCCGCCGGCGATATCGGCACCGGTGCGCGCGAGATTGGCTATATGTTTGGTCAATACAAGCGTCTGCGCAACGAGTTCACCGGCGTTCTGACCGGTAAGGGCTTGACCTACGGCGGCTCTCTTGCCCGCAAAGAGGCAACCGGCTTTGGCCTTTGCTACTTCGTTGACGAAATGCTCGCCTGCATGAAGAAAGAATCCTTCAAGGGCAAGACGGTGGTTGTTTCCGGCTCCGGTAACGTTGCCATTTACGCCAACCAAAAAGCCACCGAGCTGGGCGGCAAAGTGGTTGCCATGTCCGACTCCAACGGCTATATTTACGATCCCAACGGAATCAACCTGGATGTGGTCAAGCAGATCAAAGAGGTTGAAAGAGGACGCATTAAGGAATATGTCAACCGCGTCAAAGGCGCCGAATACCATGACGGTTGCTCCGGCATTTGGACGGTGAAATGCGATATTGCTCTGCCCTGCGCAACCCAGAACGAGATCAACGAGGAAAGCGCAAAAATCCTGGTCAAAAACGGCGTCATTGCCGTTGGTGAAGGCGCAAATATGCCCTCCACGCCCGAAGCCATTGCCGTCTTCCAGAACGCCGGCGTGCTCTTTGCCCCCGCAAAGGCCGCAAACGCAGGCGGTGTTGCCACCTCGGCTTTGGAGATGAGCCAGAACTCCCAGCGCCTCTCCTGGACCTTCCAGGAAGTGGACGCCAAACTCAAAACCATTATGGTCAATATCTTCCACAACGCCTACAATGCCGCCGAGAAATACGGCATGAAGGGCAACCTGGTTGCCGGCGCAAACATTGCCGGATTTGAAAAGGTTGCCGACGCAATGCTGGCGCAAGGGATTGCGTATTGATAAGGCGAGAAAGACCTTGAAAGGGGGCGGAAACCGTTTCTTGGAAGAAACAGGTTTCCGCCCCCTCTCAATCTCTCCCCCACTTTCCCAAAGAACTGGGAAAAAGGTCAATGAAAAACGGGATGCCCGTAACGGCATCCCGTTTTTTTATTTTGGATTCCAATTGACTTTGTTTGGTGCTTCGGTTATATTTTGTTCTTTTGGTTGATCGAATTTGCCGCCCACTTTATCGCCTGTCAATCCGCCGATAACAGCACCAACAATCGCACAAGGTATCGTTCCGGCAATTCCTCCAAGAGGACCTGCAACAATTCCAATTCCTGCACCCAGCTTTGCACCAGCAACCAAACCGGCAATTGCACCGCCGGCCGCGCCTTTTTCCGAATTTTTCATACACGTTCTCCTTTCATATAATCAAAGGACGGATCGATGCCATTACCATTCATTTTGTCATTCATGGATCCTTTCAATTCCTCAAACAAAATTCGCTTTTTTTCTTCATTTAACCGGTTGATTTTACTATTTGCATTGCCGTAAATGATAGCACCAACAATTAACAACGGCCATAGCATAAAAATCGAAACAATCATCAACACCATACCTGTTCTTTTGTTGCCTTCTGCGTTTTTGATATCCTGTTCAATTTCTTTGAGCCGGTATTCGTTCACTTGGTTCATAATTACCAACTGGATACATTCAGATTCTCAGAAGAATACTGAACGATCTTCCCCTCCTTTTGTAAAAATGAATTTTTTCCTATCTTATGAGCACAAATACTGCTGAATTGCCGTCAATATTTTCTGTGGCAACTGCTTTTGTTTATACATTCCAATTGCCGAGGTAATTGCCAAAGGCCACGCAATAACAAACATTCCAATTGTCATAACTGCCGCCTTGTCGCCCCATTTTGCCTCACCGATCTCTACATTGACCGCCTGTCCACCCTGCAACACATTCAAGCGGACTGTAATGGCTTTGTCCATGCCGAAAACCTGTTTAACTCCGCCGCCGCGAACACGCCCTTGCACCACGCAAAGATTTCCGTTTTCTTCCGGCACAAATACCTGCGTTTCCATATTCTCGCTTGCAGAAAGGTAATGAACAACAGCTTCCGCCAAGCCCTGCGGATTTTTGTTTTGCGGAATTGCAAATGCATATGATTGAGATGCCATAAAATCCTCCTTTCGTATTTGATTGAATCTTCTGTTTTTCTACATTATAACAGATATAACACGATTTGTCAACAAGAATATCGTATTTATTGCAATATATTTTTTGGGGTTATCGTTTACAATATTATCAAGGGGGTGAATGATTCCATGGAAAAGTTTTTTGCTTTACGGCTTGCAAAATTAAGAACGCAAAAGGGTGTTTCGGCGCGGGATATGAGCTTATCGCTTGGGCAGAACCCCGGCTATATCAACAGCATTGAAAACGGAAAAGCCCTGCCTTCTATGAATCTGTTTTTCTATATTTGCGAATATCTTGGAGTTACGCCTTCCGCTTTTTGGGAAGAAGAAAATCCATCACCCGTCAAAATCTCACAGCTTTCTAAAAAATTGCAACAATTACCATCTGATCGGTTGGATCACATTGAAGCCCTTGTTGACGATTTGTTGAAACGATAAAATAAAAAAGAGGGACGCTTGCAAGCGTCCCTCTTTTTTTCTTTGATTTACCAGTTGTCGCCTTGATTGAAGGAATCGGTTTTGGGGTTGCCGTCAAAATCCGCGCCGGTTTGATAGCCGCCGTTGCTGCCAGAATTGTTTTGATGATTTTTCCGCGCCTTCATTCCGCGCACCATCGCATAAATAACGGCTCCTGCAATAAACAGCAAGAACAAGATGATGATAACGATCGGCACAAGCGATTGATAGCCGAATACCTCTGCCGCGTCTTCCACCAAAAGCACCATTTCAACTCCGGTCGCTTCGGTAAATGCCACCAGTGAAGAATCCACCATATCTTGGTCAATGGCCAGTTCGGTTTGATTGATCAAATAAGAGTTGCCGCTCACATGAACGGTATCCTTGCAACTGGCTCTGAACGGATTGCCATAGGAAACAATAGTAGCGTTCAAATCGTCCACCACCGAGGAGAGGTTCCGCCCCAGGGTAGTTTGATAGTCGATCTTGCTGATATCTCGCTTCATGATCCGGCTCAACCCCGAATCATCATCGCCCCGCAAACTGTTGTAAACGGAATTGGTCAAGTCATCGCCGACCATGGCAATGTAGTCATAATCCACATGGTTTTCATAGGTAAAGAAAACCAGCAGGACCTTATCCTCATATCCGGCTTCGTTTGCAAAAACTGTTTCGTATTGCTTTAAGGCATATTCTTCGGCGCTCTCCTCTGAATAGGCAACGCTGTTGCGAACACCTGTCATTGCAAATAAAAGAACTGCAATCAAAGCAAAAATGATAACCAGACACGCAACAGGTGCAAATAAAACGCCGATGCCGCCCCGATAATAGTAGTGCGGCGCAAAGAACCAAAAGGCACTGAAATGCGGTCCTCTGCCGCCATAATATCCGCCGCCACTACTGCTATGAAAACTTCCGCCGCCGCCAAAGCCGCCGTGTCCTCCTCCACCTGATGTTGGCATTTTGTGATCTCCTCTTTTCTGTTACGGATTTTTCGTTACAAACATTACCGATTCAATGGTAACCGGGTAAACGGGGGATGTGGCAACGCTATCTACTCCTCCGGAATTATATGCAAGTTCGATTTCTGCAATTGCATCCACGGTTTCCATACCGCTGACCACATAACCGAAAGAAGCATAGTTTTTATTCAAAGAAGTGTTATCCTCCAACATAATGAAAAAGCTGGAAGATGCACTGTCCGGATCATCGGCGCGCGCCATAGAAACCACGCCGCGCACATGTTCCAAATTGTTTTTAAAACCGTTGGATGTGAATTCCCCTTTGATGGAAGCCGTTACCCCGCTACCACCCTGGATCATAAATCCGGGATAGACGCGGTGAAAGGTCGTTCCATCATAAAATCCGCTTGCGACAAGCGATTTGAAATTGGCAACCGTAATGGGCGCAACATCCGGGAACAGGCGAATGTAAATATCTCCCTGTTTTTCTTCTCCCGTTTTGGTGGTGTAGGAAACCGTCATGCGCACCAGGTCAGTTTCGGTTGCTGTGGGCGTATAGTCCGCGGAAAGATCGCCCTCGATGGATGAAAAATCGAGATCCTCCATTTTCGGTGCGCTTGAAACACTCGGTTCAGGTTCCTGCTCCGGATCGTTTTTTTTCGGCAATGTCAAAAGAATGATACCGACAACGATCACAATCAGTGCCAATGCACCGCCGGCAATCCCAAAAATAATGCGATTTTGTTTTTGTTGTTTTTCCTTTTTCTCGCGTTCCAGTTGTTCGCGCCGTTCGCGCGCCTGTTTTGCGTAATCCTTTTTGGATTGTTGTCCCATGATGTTCCCCTTTTTTAACAGATGATGAAATTATTGTAGCAAAAAAAAGAGGATTTGTCAAGTTTTTCCTGTCGAAAAGCAGATATTTTCATTTGGGATAAAATAGAATGTAAACAGACACCATCCCCGAACAAACAGGAGAAAAACCCATGTCCAAAAAAATTGACTTTACACGCTGGGCGGCAATTTTGGTTTGCCTTTGTGCCCTCTTTCTTTTGATTCGTTTTTTTGCCCTTCCCCTGTTGTCGGCAGTGCTTCCTTTTGTGCTTTCGGCGATACTGGTATCGTTTTTTTCGCCACTCGCAGGCAAAACAGCGGCTTTTTTGCATTGGAAAAAGGAGGTTTGTGCGGTACTGTTTTTTCTTTTGTTTCTTGCAATGTTTTTGCTTTTGGGCGGGTTTGCACTTTCCCTTTTGATCCGCCAAGGGCAGGCGCTTCTTTCCGGTTGGCTTGCCGATTTGGGTTCCCCCTCCTCGTTTCTTTCCAAAGCCATAGACGCTTTGCGCCTACCCGCAGGGGAAGAAAGCGAACTTTTCCGCGCGCAACTCAAAACCATGCTGACCGATTTTGCCGGGCGCTTATTCGGAGAGCTTGCCGCGCGCCTGCCGGGATTTGCCGCCAAAATGATCTCCGGCATTCCCTCGGCAATTCTGTTTTTGGTGACAACCGTGTTTTCTGGCGTTTATTTCGCGGCAAGCGGTCCCCGGCTTTGGAAGCGCTTGCTATCCCGCCTGCCGAAAAAATATCAAAAAAACGCCGGAAACATCCGGGAGCAAGCAGAAACCATCTTTCAAAAATACATTCGCGCCTATTTCCTTTTGTTTTTACTTTCGTTTGCCGTTTTGTTTATCGGATTATGGATCCTCGGACGAAACTACGTCTTTTTGGCGGCGCTCTTGATCGCTTTGATCGATCTGTTGCCTTTTCTGGGAGTGGGCACTGTGCTGATCCCGTGGGCGATTTTGGAACTGCTTTGCCAAAACTATTTTCTTGGCTTTGGGCTTTTGATTTTGTGTCTTGCGGCAATGCTTGCACGCCAGATCGCCGAGCCGCACCTGATCGGCAAAACGCTGGGGATTCACCCTTTGCTCTCGCTTGCGGCAGGGTATGTGGGATGGAAACTGGCCGGAATTGCCGGACTTTTGCTTGGACCGATCCTGTTGCCGCTGGCGCGGTGGATTCTTTCTTTTTTCAAAGTTTTCGACTATAAAAGCGCAAAATATTAAGAAAAGAAGCGGATTTCCCGCTTCTTTTTTATAACGAAAACAATTCTTATTCTAATTATTCTTTCTTTTTACAGAGTTCACGCAAAACGGAAAGAGCGCGGTCAAGCCCGCCGACCTCGTCAATGATCCCGTAGCGCACCGCCTCGTCGCCTTCCAGGATTGAGCCGCAATCGGTGGCGATCTGGTCGGGGCGCATCATCAGCTCGTGAATGATCTCCGGTTTTGCCTTGGAATGGGAACAGATGAACTTGGTAATGCGTTCCTGCATTTCGCTCATATAGCGGAAGGATTGCGGAACACCGATGACCATACCGCTCACCCGCACCGGGTGAATGGTCATGGTCGCGCTTGGGACAATGAGCGAGTAGTCCGCCGCCGTTGCCAACGGAACACCAATAGAGTGTCCGCCACCCAATACCAGCGAAACGGTGGGCTTGGTCATGGAGGCGATCATCTCTGCAATGGCAAGCCCGGCTTCCACGTCGCCGCCCATGGTATTCAAGATGACGAGCAAACCATCTACGCGGTCATCTTCCTCAATCGAAACCAGGGTTGGAATGATATGCTCGTATTTGGTTGCCTTTTGTTCCTCCGGCAATAGCGAATGCCCCTCGATTTGCCCGATGATGGAAATGCAATGGAACTGCTCGCGGTCGTTACCCATGGGCGTGTTGCCGTATTCGGGATCGGAGATCCAACCGCAAAGCTCGCCGTCACGGTAGAACTGTGCGCCTGTTTCGCCTTGTTTTTTCGCGCCCTCTGTGTGTTTGGCGCGGAGATGGGATGGCTTTTTCAAGTTTTTTTGTTCATTCAGCACTTCCGGCCGCACAGGTGCTTCCGGCAGTGGCGGTGTGCGGCGGCGCACCGGAATATCCATACCCCCTGCCACCGAACGCGAGGGAAGGCGAAAACTTTGGTGCCCGAACGGGTTGATTTTTGCCCGTTGGTAGATGCGATCTTGAAGCGCGGAAGGATCTACGTCAAAATCCTCTCCCTCCATATCTTTTGGGAAATGCGGCGCAAGTTTCGGGTTTTCCGAACGGGATGGTGCGGAAAAATCGGGGAGCGGCGTTGCGATTTCCGGCACGCGACTTGGCGTGATCTCGGCCTCCGGTAGTTCGCCAACACCAAAGGCTGCGCTCTGCGGCAACCGCTTTCGGCGGCGAGGGTTTTTGGCTATGCTTTCGTCGCATTCGGGCGGATCCTCAATGATGGTCGGGTTGGGGTCATAGCCCACTTTTGCAAGTGGGGAGAGTTGCTCGCTTTTTCTCGGTCTTCCGCGCCGGCGGGGCAGATGAGTTGAACTTTGCGGATGCGTTTGCAAGATAAGATCTCCTTTCTCGGTGAATATTTCCTGTTTTCAGTATGGACAGAAAAATTTTCTTTTATGTAACCGATTTTGTGAAAAAAATATCTTTACAAATAATATAAAAAATGATATAATAAATGCGTATGGGCATTTTGCCCCAAGCAAAATCTTGGAAGGAAAGGTTTGATACAAAAAATGGAAAACAAAGTTTTGGTGGAAACCTCTGCAAGACACATTCACCTGACTGCCGAAGCCGTTGAGATCCTCTATGGTAAGGGCGCAGAGCTGACTGTGAAAAAAATGTTGAGTCAGCCCGGGCAGTTTGCCTGCGGAAACGAAAAAATCACCCTGGTAGGACCCAAAGGCACACTTTCGGTCAGCGTGCTTGGCCCTGTGCGGAAAGCCAACCAGGTCGAACTCTCCTATACCGATGCACGCGCGCTCGGTCTTTCGGGCGTTCCTGTGCGCGAAAGCGGAGATGTTGCCGGAACCCCCGGTATTAAAATGGTAGGTCCTGCCGGTGAATTGGAAATTGCCGAAGGCGTGATGATTGCAAAGCGGCACATCCACTTCCACACCAAAGACGCCGAAGCATTTGGCGTAAAGGACAAGCAAATCGTCAGCGTGAAGGTCGGCACCGACCGTCCGGTCATTTTTGAAGATGTTGTTTGCCGCGTGAGCGATAATTTTGCGCTGGCTATGCACATTGACACCGACGAATGCAATGCCGCCGGCGCGTTTGGCACCGTTTTTGGCGAAGTGATCAAATAATTCTGAAAAATAAATATTGAAGGAGATCAAAAACATGAGCAATGTCAGTGAATGCCCTTACGCCATGAGTGCGGAAGTGCAGGGTCAACTTGCCGTTACCAAGGGCTGTGACCACGGTCCGGCTCCGCTGCCCGAAGAAGGCAAATGGATCCAGGCAAAACAAATTACCGATATTTCGGGTTACACCCACGGTATCGGCTGGTGCGCTCCGCAACAGGGCGCCTGCAAACTTTCCCTGAACGTCAAAAACGGCGTCATTGAGGAAGCATTGGTGGAAACCATTGGTTGTTCGGGTATGACCCACTCCGCCGCAATGGCATCCGAGATCCTGCCCGGCAAAACCATTCTGGAAGCGCTGAACACCGACCTGGTTTGCGACGCGATCAACACCGCTATGCGCGAGTTGTTCCTGCAAATCGTTTACGGTCGCACCCAGTCCGCGTTCTCGGAAGGGGGTCTCGTCATTGGCGCGGGTCTGGAAGACCTGGGCAAGGGCGCAAGAAGCATGGTTGGTACCATGTACGGCACACGTGAAAAAGGCGTGCGCTACCTGGAAATGACCGAGGGCTACTGCACCCGTATGGCGCTGGACGCAAACAATGAAGTGATTGGCTACGAGTTCGTATCCCTGGGCAAAATGACCGACTTCATCAAAAAAGGTCTTACCCCCAACGAAGCATACGAGAAATCCATTGGTCACTACGGCAGATTCTCGAAAGAAGACGGCGCGGTCAAATACATTGACCCGCGCAAAGAGTAAGGAGGAACGCGCACATGGCACAGTTTGAAGGTTACGAAAGACGCGAAGCAAAGATCCTTGGCGTTTTGAAACAATACGGCATTTCCTCCATTGACGAATGCAAAAAGATTTGCGACGATAAGGGCATTGACCCCTATACCATCGTCCAGGAAACCCAGCCCATCTGCTTTGAGAACGCAAAATGGGCTTACACGGTTGGCGCCGCAATCGCCATCAAAGAGGCGGAGCGCACCGGCGATAAATCCGCCGCAACCGCCGCCGCAAACATCGGTGTCGGTCTGCAGAGTTTCTGCATTCCCGGCTCGGTTGCCGAAAACCGCAAGGTTGGCTTGGGCCACGGAAACCTGGGCAAAATGCTGCTCTCCGAAGAGACCGAATGCTTCTGCTTCTTGGCAGGACACGAGTCCTTTGCCGCCGCAGAGGGCGCGATTAAGATTGCATTGAATGCAAACAAGGTGCGCACCAAACCCCTGCGCGTCATCCTCAACGGTCTTGGCAAGGATGCGGCTTATATCATCTCCCGCATCAACGGCTTTACCTACTGCAAAACCGAGTTTGATCCCTACACCGAAACGGTGAAAGTAACCGAGCGCAAGCCCTTCTCCAACGGTCCGCGCGCAAAGGTCAACTGCTACGGAGCTGACAATGTTCCCGAAGGCGTTGCCATTATGAAACTGGAAAACGTTGGCGTTTCCATTACCGGTAACTCCACCAACCCGACCAGATTCCAGCACCCCGTTGCCGGCACCTACAAGAAATGGTGTGTAGAAAACGGTGTTAAATACTTCTCTGTCGCATCCGGTGGCGGAACGGGACGCACCCTGCACCCCGACAACATGGCAGCCGGTCCTTCCAGCTACGGTATGACCGATACCATGGGCAGAATGCACTCCGACGCACAGTTTGCCGGTTCTTCCAGCGTTCCTGCACACGTCGAAATGATGGGCCTGATCGGCGCCGGAAACAACCCGATGGTTGGTATGACGGTTGCCGTTGCAGTTGCCGTTCAGGAAGCGTTGCAGAAATAAGATATTCCAACAAAAAGGCGTTCACCCGTTGGGTGAACGCCTTTTTCACGCGCAGATGGTGCGTGTTTTTTATGCTTTTTGAACGGCGAGCGCACACCAACCGTTCTCGGTAGGTTGGTCGATCACACGATAGCCGTATTTGGTAAAGCAATTCTTTACGTCGTCGGCGCGCTCGTTGATGATGCCCGAAGCAAGCAACACCGTCTTCTCGTCCATCAGCGGCGAGAGGTCGGGGATCATGCGAATGATGATGTCGGCAACAAGGTTTGCGCAAATCAGATCATAGGGCTGTTTCTTCACTCCGCGCAAAAGATCGGATTGCCCGCAATGAATGTTGGTCAATCCACTTTCCCGCACATTCTCGGTGGCAACGCGCACCGCCATATGGTCAATGTCATAGGCAAAACACTCGCCCGCGCCGAGTTTGGAAGCGCAGATTGCCAGAATGCCGCTGCCGGTCCCAACGTCCAACATTTTGCAGCCGGGTTTGGTATAGTTTTCCAAAAGCCCGATGATCAGGCGCGTGGTTTCGTGCGTTCCGGTTCCAAACGCCATGCCCGGATCCATGCGCACGATCAGGTCGTCCGGCTTTGCCCGGTATTGTTCCCAAGCCGGAACAATGACCAGCCGCTTGCCGACGCGCAGGGGCTTGTAATAAGCTTTCCATGCATTTGCCCAGTCTTCTTCCCGCACGCCCACGGTTTCCATTTTGATAGGGTTCAATCCGTCCGCCGAAAAGCGCTCGCGCAAAAATGTCATACACTCAAGAACACTCCGCTCCGCCGGCAGGTAAACCGAAACCGAGGCAATGGTCTTATCGGCATTGAGGATGGATTCGTCGATCAAGTCGCCGTAGCAGGTTTTTAAGTCAATGTCACTGTAATCCTCAATTTGCAGATTATTGGAAACCATGCTCATAATTGCCGTCAGCCGGTCCAGCTCGGCAAGCGGAACCGTCACGCGGATCTGCGTCCAATCGGTAACCGTTCCATAGTCGCCGCAAAGATAATCTTTATCCATTTTTTGTTTCCGTCTTTATCCGAAGATTTTTTTGAAAAAGCTTTTGCGCTTGGTATAATTGCTTTCTCCGCAACTATCGGCAAAGGTCTTCATTGCCGCCTTTTGTTTTTCGTTGAGTCCTTTGGGGATCTCCACATTGACGCGGAAGACCAGGTCGCCACGGCGGTTTGCATTGTTGATATAGGGAATGCCCTTGCCGCGCAAGGTAAAGGTGGTGCCGGACTGCGTTCCCTCGGGAATGGTGTATTTGACATTGCCTTCCAGCGTAGGAACCTCGATCTCGGCACCCAGCGTTGCCTCGGCAACCGTCAGCGGCACGTCGCAGGTCAGGGTTACACCACGGCGCTCAAACACCGCGTGCGGCTTGACCGAAACACCAATAATCAAATCTCCCGTGGGTCCGCCGTTTTTGCCGTCGCATCCCTGGCCGCGCAGAGCGATCCGCTCGCCGTTATCAATGCCCGCGGGAATGGAAACGGTGAGTTTTTTGTTCTCGCGGATCATACCGCTTCCGCGGCACTTCTGGCAAGGCGTTTTGATGATCTTGCCGGTCCCGTGGCACGCTTCGCAAGTTGCTGTGCTTTGAAATGCCATGCCGCCCATCCGCTGAACGCGCTTGACCTGTCCCGAGCCATGACAAGCCGAACAAGTTTCGGCTTGTGTTCCCGGCGCGGCACCTGTTCCGCGGCAATCCGGGCAACGGCAAATGCGATTGTAAGTAATATCCTTTTTGACGCCGAATGCGGCTTCCTCAAACGAAATGCCGACATTAACGCCAATATCCTCGCCCTGTTGGGGGCCGTTTCTGCGTCTGCCGCCGCCAAAG
>CAMOHW010000007.1 GCA_946615525.1 uncultured Clostridia bacterium
GCTCGTTTTGGTAGCGCAAATGGTCAACCTCCTGCGCGGTAAAGGGACGCACAACATCCATCGCCTTTTCCACATGAAGTTCGCGCGGTTTTCCATCCTTGCCAAGGCGGTTATAATCCCAAATCCGGTAGGTCAGGTCGCAGTTTTGCTGGATTTCGGCAAGCAGGATCCCTTTGCCGATGGCGTGCGGCATTCCGGCGGGAATGAAATAGGTTTCGCCCGCCCGGACGCGGATATGATTCAAAACCGATTCTGTCTTCCCCTCACGGACAGCACGGGCAAAATCGGCGCGGGAAACATCTTCCCGCAAGCCCATGATCAATTCCGAATCCTCCCCTGCCTCCAGAATATGCCACATTTCGGTTTTTCCGCGATCGTTCTCTACCCGAGCGGCATAATCGTCGTCCGGGTGCACCTGCACCGAAAGGTCATCTCTGGCATCCAGCAGTTTAACAAGCAACGGAAAATCGGTTTCGGGAGCGCCGTATTGCTCAATCACTTCACCAATCCTCTTGCCCTTCCACTCGCCGTTTACAATGCGGTTTTGCTCCTCTCTGCGGACCGACAAAACCCACGCTTCCCCAATGGTTTCAGCATCGGCTTGAACGCCCCATTCGGCAAGGAGGCGTGTGCCGCCCCAAATAGGCGATTTGGTTACAGATTCCAATAGAAGCGGATATGGTTTCATTTGCGTCATGCACTCCTTCAAAAAAATCTTTTCCGTCCTTTATTTTAACAGATATTCCCAAAAATGTCAAGCCGTTCGCAAAGGAACAGGTATGCAAATTTTGTCATATCCTGTCTATAGGGTTTTGCGGAAAAAACTTCCTTTCCCAAAATGCTCTGAAACCGCTTATGCGCTTCCTTGTTTGGGAATAATAGGGATACCGCAAACCAATTTTGAAAGACAGAATCTTTGAAAACAGAAAGGTATGGATGAAAAAATGATGACTACTTCCATTCGACGCGGGGATATTTACTACGCCGACCTCAGTCCGGTCGTTGGCTCCGAGCAAGGCGGGCTTCGCCCGGTGCTGATCATTCAAAACGACATTGGAAACCGTTACAGCCCGACGGTTATTGCCGCGGCAATTACTTCCCGTCTTTCCAAAACGCATCTTCCCACACACATTGATATTTACGCCGAGCAAGTCGGGCTTGCAAAGGATTCGGTCATCCTTTTGGAGCAGGTCCGCACGCTGGATAAACGCCGCCTGCGCGATAAAATGGGACATCTGGACCCGATCACAATGAACGAGGTGAACACCGCCATTGCCATCAGTTTCGGCTTGGGTGACGCACAGGAGGACGCCGCGGCACGCGCACATCTGCGCGAAGCGCATACCCGTTTTGCCGCCTCGATCGGCGGAAATACCCCTGAGCGCCTGCCGGGGATTTCGTGAGGGTTGGTTGGAGAAAAATGAAAGCGGCAAGCCATTTCGGCTTGCCGCTGAAATTATATGGGGAACTTTTTATATGTTTTTAGCATAGAATGTTCCCCATAAATAAAAAGCAAAAAAGACCAGGCAGAAAAATAGATTCAAAAAGTTTATCCCCACCCCCGCGCGGCCCTGCGCCGTCGAGTCCGTTTTGCGGTTCGGTCGACTGGCTCCCTCCCGCCAAACGGCTCTTTGGGCGCTTCGCTTTGCAAAAACGCTCCGCCGGAGCCTTTTTGCTTCGCTCACCCTGCCACCCCACCGCGCCATAGGCGCTGTTGGGGTGGTTTTTGCCGCACGTTCCAATGATGCAACGCCAAACAAATAACGCCACCCGGCTTTTGCCGGATGGCGTTATTTGGTCTGAGTGACACGACTTGAACGTGCGGCCTCTACCACCCCAAGGTAGCGCGCTACCAACTGCGCCACACCCAGATGCAACTTGATTTCGGGATCACTTTTCGGCTATCAAAAAGTCCCTTTCCCAAGAGCGCTTTGATATTATAGCACATTCTTTTCCCCTTGTCAAGACTTCCGCGTAAGATTTTTGTAATAGACAGTTGAAATATTCGTATTCTTCAGGTATAATAAGGATAAATGATCCTCCAAAATACCGATAAAGGAACTTTTGTAAGTATGGCAATTTGGAATCCATGGCACGGTTGCCGCAAAATCAGTCCCGGGTGTGCAAACTGTTATGTTTACCGAAGGGACGAAAGCATTGGCAAAGATGCCGGCATCATTACAAAAACAGGCGATTATGACCTGCCCATCCGAAAAAACAGACAGGGTGAATACAAGCTCTCGGCAACCGACGGCACTGTATATGCCTGCATGACCTCGGATTTCTTTTTGGCAGAAGCCGACGAGTGGCGGCAATTTTGCTGGAACATGATACGCGAAAGAAAAGATTTGTCATTTCATATCATCACCAAGCGGATCGATCGGTTTCTTCAATGTATTCCTCCCGATTGGGGCGACGGCTGGGATCATGTGACCATTTGCAGCACCTGCGAGAACCAGGACCGGGCCGATTACCGGCTTCCCCTTCTGCTCTCCCTTCCCATCAAGCACCGGCAAATCATCTCAGAGCCGATGCTGGGCGAAATCACTTTGGGAAAATACCTCCAAACCGGGAAAATTGAGCATATCACCTGCGGCGGCGAGTCCGGGCCGAATGCAAGGCCATGCGACCTGAACTGGATCCTCAAAGTGCGTAGCGAGTGTATGCAATTCGGCGTTCCCTTCACCTTCAAGCAAACCGGCGCGCTGTTCATCAAAGACGGAAAAACCTATCATATCGAGCGTAAATATCAAATGTCGCAAGCAAAAAAATCCGGATACAGTTATGATCCAAAGCAGGAAAAGAGGAATACATGAATACAAACGGTCAAATGAAAGATAAAAGTGAATACCAAAAAGGGCTGCTTGTCGACGCACTTGCCTATCTCTGCGCCTTCGGTGTTGCTTTGATCCCCTTTCTGTTCATCAAAAACCTGTTTGCCGCAACGGCGGCGTTTACAGCCACCGCTACCCTGCTGCTTTTTGCGGTATCGGTCATTTTTTCGGATGTTTCCATTTATGATCCCTATTGGAGCGTGGCTCCCCCGGTCATGCTTCTTGCGGTCATGGTCAAATACCGCTTGTGGAATGTAAACGCAATCATTCTGCTTGCTCTCGTTGGGATTTGGTCTTTCCGCCTGACGGCAAACTGGCTCTCCACCTACAAGGGGCTGGGGCATGAAGATTGGCGCTATGCCATGTATCGCAAAAAGTACCCTCCTTTTGTATTTCAGATCATCAGCTTTCTCGGGCTTCATTTTATTCCAACGATCGTAGTTTATGCGGGGCTGGTGAGCGGATTGTTTGCCATTCAACAAACCAAATTTGCCTTGCTATCGATCGTCGGCATTCTGGTAATGCTGGCGGCGGTTCTTTTGGAACTCTTTGCCGACCGGGCGATTCACCGGTTTTTGCGCGAACACAAGGGCGAAGGCAAAACCTGCAATGTTTCGGTTTGGAAATACTCCCGTCACCCAAACTATCTTGGGGAAATATCCTTTTGGGTGGGAATGTATTTGTATTTTTTGGCACTCTGCCCCATAATATGGTATTGCGGGCTTGGCTTTTTGACGATCGTTTTGCTCTTTTTGACCATTTCGATCCCCATGATGGAAAAACACAATTTGGAACGCCGCAGCGATTATGCGGCATACAAAGCCACTACATCTATGCTCTTATTATTGCCCAAAAAGAAGTAACCACCGCTCGCACGGAAAAACTCTGTGCGAGCGTTTTGCTTTTTTCGGGATTTTTTGGGGTATGCGAATTTGCAAAAGGATATTGTAATATGAAGAAAAATGTGATATAATAGGAAAGAATGGGTCGAAAAATCGGGAAACCGATCGAATCCCCCATTCGCCAGAAAACTGTTTGACAGGAAAGAGAGGAAACCGGCTCGGATGTCAACCGAAAAAATCAACAGCCAAAAATACAGAGTTCTCCTATCCGGAGGATTTCAAAAGCTGGAAGAAAAATGCGACCAGATCAATAAGCTGAATGTGTTCCCGGTTCCGGATGGCGATACCGGCGACAATATGCTGATGACCCTGCAAAGCGGTCTTGCGGAAACGATTGCGGACGGGGACATGAACCTGCTTTGCGAAGCCCTTTCCAAAGGAATGCTTTACGGCGCGCGCGGAAATTCGGGCGTGATCTTATCCCGCTTCTTTTACGGAATGAACGGTTATTTTGCAAGTTGCAAGGACACAATTTCACCCGATACATTTATTGCCGGATTGGAACACGGGGTAACCGAGGCGTATGCGGCGGTATCCAACCCAAAGGAAGGAACCATCCTCACCGTCATGCGCGAAACGACCAACGCGGTAAAACAAAACGCACCTGCTGACTTTGAAACGTTGTTCAATCTTGCAATTAACGCGGCGGCAGATGCACTGAAAAAAACGCCCGAACAACTGGAAGTGCTGAAAAACGCCGGTGTGGTAGATTCGGGCGGCGCCGGATTTTTATGTATTCTGGAAGGAATGAAGAGTGCGCTGGAAAGCGGGGCTACATATACCGTCAATTCAAGCAAAGCGTCCGTTCGGGAGATGACCGCAGAGGATGAAATGCTTGGCTACTGCACCGAATTCATTTTGCAAGTGATGGAGAAAGAGCCCTTTGTGCTGGATGAATTCAAATCATTTCTGAACTCCATCGGCAATTCGGTGGTTGCCTTTCAAAACGGCAACATTGTCAAGGTCCATGTGCATACCTTCCGCCCCGAGGAAGTGTTGGGCAAGGCACACCGGTTTGGCGAGTTTTTGACTTTGAAAATTGAAAACATGACCGTTATGCATAGCGAATCGGTTGTGGAAAATGATTTTGAGATCCCCGCGCAAAAAAGCAAATACGGTCTGGTGGCTGTGGCGTGCGGAGAAGGGATCAAGGAAATGCTTGCAAACGGCGGTTGCATTGTGGTTGACGGCGGAAAAAGCATGAACCCCTCCGCGCAGGATATTCTGAACGGCATCAAACAGGCAAGCGCCGAAACGGTGTTTGTTTTCCCCAATCATAAAAACGTCTTTCTGGCTGCAAACCAAGCCAAAGAGATGTGCGATTTCTGCCAGGTCGTTGTCATCAAGTCCCAGGATATCGGACACTGTTACCATGCGATCCCGTTTTTGGATATGAGCTTATCGGTAGATGAATTGACCGGTTGCTTTGAAGCGGCGATCGACCTTGGAAAAACCGTTCAGGTCGCAAAAGCCATTCGCTCTTGTGAAGAAAACGGCATTACGGTCCACGAGGGCGACTGGCTTTGCTTTGACCGCGACCGGATACTGGTCGCTGAAAAAAGCCAAAACGATTCGATTATCAAGCTCTTCCAAAGCCTTGAAGAAACGCCTGATGTAGTCATCATGCTCGTGGGCGAGGATCAATCGCAGGAAGACGCCTCTGCACTGGCAGAACAACTGATGGATTTACTTCCGGATACGGAATGGATCACAATAAACGGCGGTCAGCCGATCTATCATTACACATTTATTATGAGTTGAGGTGAGGAAAATGGTTACACTTTTTACGGATACCGATACCGATATGACCCCGGAACTGGCAAAAAAATACGGCTATAAGATGATCAGTATGCCCTACAGCGTAAAAGGACAAACGATTTTCCCGTATGAGGATTTTGAAACATTTGATGCACATACGTTTTATCAAATGCTTCGTTCCGGTGTGCTTCCCACGACCAGTGCCATCAGCAGCGAGAAATACATGGAGTATTTTGAGCCGGAATTTGCGGCGGGAAACGATATTTTCTATGTGCATTTTTCGCGCGCCATGAGCGCAACGTTTGACGCAATGGACGCTGCCGTAAACACCCTCAAAGAGAAATATCCCGACCGGAAGTTTTATGAGGTAGATACCAAGGGCATTACCATTATCAGTTTGAATATCGTTTCGGAGATCGGCGATTTGTTCCTGGCGGGCAAAACCCCCGAAGAAGTGCTGGAATGGGCAAAGACCGAGGTGGATAAGTTTGCCGTGTATTTCTTTGCGGATGATTTGAAGTTCTTTGCAAAGAGCGGACGCGTCAGCGGGATCGCCGGCTTTATGGGTTCTATCCTGGGCATTCGCCCCATTATCTATATGGATGAGAACGGCAAAATGGTAAGCGTTGGCAAGGAAACCGGAAGAAACAACGCCATTAAAAAACTAATCGCCTATGTAGATGAATTGGGCGATGATCTATATAACCACCGTGTGATCGTAGGGCATGCCGATTCGCCGCAAATTGCCGAAAAGGTAGTTGACATTCTGAAAGAAAAATACGGCGAAAAGCTGAATATCATGATTGCAGACGTCAACCCGACGGCAGGTAGCCATTGCGGCCCCAATACCATTGGCGTATGCTTCCACGCAATTCACAGGTAATGATAGGTGATAAGATGATTACGGTAACCGAAGTCAAAACCAAAAAGCAGCAAAAAGAGTTTTTGGACTTCCCTCTCAAGCTCTACAAGGATAACCCCTGTTTTGTTCCTCCGCTCTATGGGGATGAAAAAAAGATCTTCAGCCCCAAATACATCTACAACGATACCTGCGATTCGGTCTTCTTTTTGGCCTATGAGGATGGAAAACCGGTCGGTCGGATCTCCGGCATCATCCAACGCGCTTCCAATGAGAAAACCGGGGAGAATCGTTGCCGCTTTACAAGATTTGACGCGCTGGATCACCCGGAGATCTCCAAGGCCCTTTTTGATGCACTTGAAAAATGGGCGCTGCAAAAAGGAATGGATACCATGTGCGGCCCGCTTGGATACTCCGATTTAGAGCGCGAAGGGCTTTTGGTTGAGGGCTTTGATCGCCTTTCTACCTTTGAGGAGCAGTATAACGCCGAGTATTATCAACACCATATTGAGACACTGGGCTACCAAAAAGAGGTGGACTGGATGGAATCCATGCTCTTTGCGCCCAAGAATGATGACGGTTCGCTTGCCAAAATGGCAGAGTATATTATGAAACGATACAATCTGCATTTCGGAAAAGCGAAGAACGTCAATGATTTTCTGAAAAAGTATGCCGATGCCTTCTTCGAACTGATTGACATTGGATACGACAAGATCTACGGCTCTGTCCCATTTACCGACAGTATGAAAAAAATGATGATCTCCAACTTCAAACTCATCATTGATTTGAAGCATGTTGCCGTCATTTTGGATGAGAATGAAAAGCTTGTATGTCTTGGCATCTGCTTCCCTTCCATTGCCACCGCTGTGCAAAAATCCGGCGGTCGCCTCACCCCTGCCGCTATTGTCCGGCTCTTAAAAGCGATCAAAAAGCCGAAAGTGCTGGATTTGGGATTGATTGCCGTATCGCCCGAGTATTTGAACAAAGGCGTGAGCGCCATCATTGCGGCAGAGCTGGTCAGAATGTTGCAGGAAGACGGGATCGAATACGCAGAAACCAACCTCAACCTGGAAGAAAACTACGCCATTCGCAATATGTGGAAGCGCTTTGACGAGGTCAATCACAAACGGCGCCGCTCCTATGTCAAAAAACTGGGTGAGGTAGCCAAATGAAACTGATTATTGATTGTTTTGGCGGCGACAAAGGTTGCGCGCCCTGCATTGAGGCCGCGCAAAAAGCCGCAAAGGTCTATCCCGACATTTCGTTTGTTCTGGTTGGCGACGAAGAAAAGATCCGCGCCGAACTGCCCCAGGGCTTTTCGGAGTTTGAGATCGTTCACGCGCCGGATATTGTCACCGGGAACGACAAACCGACCGACGCGATCCGCCTCAAACGGGAAAGTTCCATGATGAAGGCCATCCGCATCCTGCGTGAGGACGAAACCGCTGACGCCCTGATCTCTACCGGTCCCACCGGTGTTCTGATCGCCGCCGCAACTTTGCGCATCGGCAGAGTCGAAGGCATCCGCCGCCCGGCGTTCTGCCCTATCCTGCCCACCATGAACGGCGGGATTGTTGGGATTTGCGATAGTGGCGCCAATGTAGAGTGTTCGCCCGAAATGCTTTTGCAGTTTGCCGTAATGGGGAGCGAATATCTCAAAGGTGCCTTCCGTATCGAAAATCCGCGCGTTGCCCTACTCAATGTCGGCACCGAGGAGGAAAAAGGCGACGATTTGCACCGGGAAGCATACCAACTGCTCAAAAGCAACCCCAATATCAATTTCCAGGGCAATATGGAAAGCCGCGATCTTCTTTCCGGCAAATATGATCTTGTGGTTTGTGACGGTTTTTCGGGCAATGTCCTGGTCAAGGCAACCGAGGGCACAGCAATCGAACTGATGAAAAAGATCAAGAAAGACATTTTTTCCAAGTTCATCTACAAAATCGGTGCCCTGTTTATGAAGAAGATGTTTGAGGAAGAAAAGCGCTTTATGAACTACCAAAACTACGGTGGCTCGGTGCTGTTGGGAACCGAAAAAATCATCATCAAAGGACACGGGAGTTCCAATGCAACGGCGGTTTATAAGTGCATCGAACAGGCGATCGCCATGCAGGAAAGCAACCTGAACAAAAAACTGAAAGAACTATTGAAAAGCGAGGAACTTGCAAATGTTTGAAGAAGTAAAAGAAGCCATTCGGAAACAGTTGAAGCTCGGTGACGCAGAAATTACCGAAAACTCCAAAATCAAGGAGGAGCTTGGTGCCGATTCGCTCGACATTCTGCAACTGCTGATGACCATTGAGGAAAAATACGGCATCATCATTCCCGATGAAAGTCTTGCCGAGTTCAAAACCGTAGGCGATATTGCAAAGTATCTAGACGATATTCAAAAATAATTTTTAAGAAGTACCTGCCATCAGCCACTCGTTCCGAGTGATAAAAAAAGCCCCCTGCGGCATTTCTGCCGCAGGGGGCCGTTTATTTGTGCTTAACAGTCAATCATTTCACGGTGCAGTACATAAAGTACTTGTAGCCAAGAGGATTGCTGTAGAAGCCCTCTACCTTATCGCTGATCATATACAGGTCAGTGTAGTAGTAAAGCGGGCAGATGCAGCCGGTGGACATGAGCATATCCTCGGCAATGTGCATCAACTGATACCGTTTGGTGTTATCGGTGCAGCTCTTGATGGTCGAAATCAGAACATCATAGGTCTGTGCCCAAGTGCCATTGGTAACATTGATGTTGTAGCCAAGAGCGGTCAGATCCAGGCTGTAAATAGCGGTGTTGGCATGTGCGCCCTTACCGAACTGAACGTCATTGTTACCGGAAGTGGTCGTCCACATATCCAGGAAGCAGATCGGATCGTTGTAGTCGGCAAGCCAACCGTTACGAGCGATGGAGTAGTTACCAGCTTTACGAGTATTCAAGAAGGTGTTCCACTCCTGATTTTCCAGATTCATGGTAATACCGATCTTGTCAAGCTGCGCCTGCAGATATTCACCGATCGCCTTGTGACCTTCGGAAGTGTTATACAGATAGGTCATCGTGGGGAAGTTGGTGAACTTTCCGGTTGTAGCATCATAAGTGTAATATTTTTTCAGCGTTTCAACGGCAGCAGCAGAGTTTGCTTCATAAGCAGTCGCAGAAACATCATAGTAACCAATAAATCCGTCATTGTGTCCGGCAGTCTTGTAGAACTCGGTGCCGTCGGGATTGGTCATACCCATAGCAACAAAGGAGGAAGCGGGAACTTGACCACCCTGAGCAATAGCGTCAACAATGTGGTTGCGATCGAACAACAGGCTGATCGCGTTGCGGATCTCAGCGCGTTGTTCTTCGGTTCCGTTCGGCAGAATATCCTCATTGATGTTCCAGCATACATAGTAGGTACCGATCTGGCCGGCAACTTTGAATTCATTCGGATACTGGGTCTTCAAAGCGGCAATTTCAGCGGTGGGAACATCATCGATCAGTTTCCATGTGCCATTCTTGAAGTTGGCAAGCATATTGTTGGCGTCATCCGACAGATAGAAATTGATACGATCCATCGTGATTTTATCTGCATCAATATAGTTCTTATTTTTCTTCAGAACGATGACGCTGTTGTGCTTCCATTTGCTGATGGTGTAAGGGCCATTGCAAACATAGGTCTTGGGTTTGGTTGCCCAGCTCTCTTTGGAAACCACATCTTCGCGCACCGGGAAATAGGTCGGGAATGCGAGCAGTTCATCCCAGTAGGAAATAGCGTTTGCAAGGGTCACTTTCAAGGTCTTGGCGTCAACCGCTTGAACATTCAAAGCATCGGTGCCATAGCCGTCCACAACTTCAAACATATAGCCGTAGTCGGCACCCAGATCCTCGGATGCGGCGCGATTCCAAGCGAAGGCGAAGTCAGCGGCGGTAACATCTTTGCCGTCGGACCACTTCAGTCCATCGCGCAGGGTGTAGGTATAGGTCACTTTGCCGGTGGTAGCATCGACAACGCCCTCTACCAATTCTTTAGCGGCATCCGGTACGATGACCAGTTTGCCGTTTTCGTCCTGGGCCCATTTTGCAAGGCCGGAGAACAGGTGGCTGATCAGGGTTGCGCCATCTACTGCCGAGTTCAGAGCCGGATCAAGCGTATCGGGCTCGGAAGAAAGGCAAACAGACAAGCCATCATTCTTGTCGCCGCAAGCAGACAACGGAAGAACGACCATGATCAGTGCGAGAAACAGTACGAGAAACTTTTTCATGTTTTTCTTTCCTTTCAGAAAAATATATTTTTTCAAAATATGCTTTCGCATATCATGAACAGAGTATTACAGTTCCTTGATGCGGTGGCAGGCAACAAAATGTCCTGGCTCCACTTCCTGGAACTCCGGAACGCTCTCGGCACAGCATTCCTTTGCGTAAGCGCAACGCGTGCGGAACGGGCAACCGGAAGGCGCGTTCAACGGGCTGGGGATATCGCCGGAAAGCACGATCCGTTTGCTGGAACGCGCAATTTTGGGATCCGGCTGGGGCACCGCGCTCATCAGCGAGCGGGTATAGGGGTGCAACGGGCGCTCGTAGATCTCCTTAGAATCCGCCAATTCCACCATTTTGCCAAGATACATAACGGCAATGCGGTTGCTGATATGGCGAACGACCAGAATATCATGCGCAATGAACAGGTAGGTAAGACCAAGTTCCTGTTGCAATTCCAAAAACATATTGATGACTTGCGCTTGAATGGAAACATCCAAAGCCGAAACCGGCTCGTCACAAACAACAAACTCCGGGTTCAGTGCAAGCGCTCTTGCAATACCGATGCGCTGGCGCTGACCGCCCGAAAACTCGTGGGCATAGCGCGCGGCGTGTTCACTGTTCAAACCAACGCGATTCATCAGTTCCAGAATACGCTCCTGGCGCTCGGCTCTGTTTTGATAGGTCTTGTGAATATCCAAAGGCTCGCCAATGATGTCGGAAACCGTCATTCTCGGATTGAGCGAAGAATACGGATCCTGAAAAACCATTGTCGCCTTTTTTCTCAAGTATTTGATATCTGCATTGGTTTTAATCGGGCGACCGTCAAAAATGACTTCACCGGCGGTGGGTTTGTAAAGATGCAGGATCGTGCGACCGACCGTGGTTTTGCCGCATCCGGATTCGCCGACCAAACCAAGCGTTTCGCCGCGGCGAATGGAAAAGGAAACATCATCCACCGCTTTGAGCGGTCTTCTTTGGAAAGCGTTGATGTTAATATTAAAATACTGTTTAAGATGTTGAATGTCAACCAGCGGGGCTTCTTGCTCAAAGTTTTTGTTCATTCTTTTTTCTCCCGCCTTTCTTTTTCTCTTCCAGTTCGATCTCGCCGTTCACAACAGCTTCCTTCACATTCATCCAGCAAGCGCTCATGTGATCCGGATTCAAAAGCATTCTTTCGCATGGATGCTCCAAACAGATCTTCATGGCATTGTTGCAACGCGGGGCAAAGGGACAGCCCTTTGGCATACACAACAGGTCAATGGGCGTTCCGGTAATGGGCTGCAACTTGCTGCCTGCGGTATCCGCCGTTGGAATAGAGCGCATGAGCCCCTTGGTGTATTCATGCCGGGGGTTGTAGAAAATTTCATTTGCCGTTCCCTGCTCACAAATAGAGCCGGCATACATGACGATCACTTCATCGCACATCTGCGCAACAACGCCAAGGTCATGGGTAATCATGATGATCGCCATACCCAATTCTTCCTGGAGCGATTTCATCAGCTCCAAAATCTGTGCCTGAATGGTCACGTCCAGTGCGGTGGTGGGTTCGTCGGCAATCAGAATATCCGGCTCGCAAGCGAGTGCCATTGCGATCATCACGCGCTGACGCATACCGCCGGAAAACTCATACGGATACTGTTTGAGGCGTTTTTCCGGCTCGTTGACATTGACCAGGCGCAACATTTCCAGGGCGCGTTCCTGCGCTTGTTGCTTATCGCGGTCGGTGTGCAGCATAATGGCCTCCACCAACTGGTGCCCAATGGTATAGGTGGGGTTCAAAGAGGTCATGGGGTCCTGGAAGATGATGGAGATCTTGTTGCCGCGCACGGTCTTCATGACCGCTTCGCCGGCATTGACAAGTTCCTGCCCGTCCAATTGGATGGAACCGGAAACGATCTTTCCGGTGGGCGCCAGGATCTGCATAATGGAGTAGGCGGTAACCGATTTTCCGGAGCCGCTCTCTCCCACAATGCCCAAAACCTTGCCCCGGTCCAGGTTGAAAGAAACGCCGTTGACGGCTTTGACTTCACCCGCAGGGGTGAAAAAAGAGGTGTGCAGGTCGGTGACTTGCAATAATGGTTGTTGTTTCATGTTCATTCCCTCCCCCTATCAAGTTCTCAACTTGGGGTCAAACGCGTCACGCAGACCGTCGCCAAACAGGTTGAGCGACAGCACGATGAGCGAAATGACCACGGCGGGAATAATCATACGATACGGATACGAGGAAAGTCCGTTGAGCGCGTCCGAAGCCAAGGAACCCAAAGACGGCATTGGCGCGTTAACACCAAGTCCCAGGAAGGAAAGATAACTCTCGGTAAAAATGGCGTTCGGGATCTGCAACGCGGTGGAAATGATGACCACGCTGATGCAGTTTGGCAAGAGATGTTTGGTAATGACCCATCCACCCTTTGCGCCTGCCGCACGGGAAGCCAGAACATACTCCTGCTCGCGCAAGGACAAAATCTGTCCGCGGATCAAGCGGGACATACTGACCCAATACAAAAGCGCAAAGACAATGAACAAGCTGATAATGTTACTACCGATCCTTGCCAAAGCCGTGCCTTCCAGCGCCGGAGCAAGCGTTTGCTTCATAACCGAGGCAAGCAGAATGACCAACAACATATCCGGCAAAGAATAAATAATATCTACAATCCGCATGATGATCAAATCAACCACACCGCCGAAATAGCCGGCAATGGAGCCAATCGTCATACCAATGATCAAAACAATGATGCTGGCAAAGAAACCAACTGCCAATGAGATGCGCGTTCCGTAAACGACGCGAATGAAATAATCGCGCCCGGCAGAGTCTGTCCCGAAGATGTGCGGGAAGACCTTTTCTCCTGCATCGATTTTTGCCTGCTCGGTCGTTCCGTATTGGAACGGTTTCAAGTTTTCATAGCTCGAATCCATTGATTTGCCTTGCGTCATTCCCAGCATATCATTATATGAATAAGGCCAAAAGAGCGGAATCATGATAGAAGAAAGAACAATGACAAGAACAATAAAGAAACTGACAACGGCTACCTTGTTTTTCCAAAGGCGTTTCATTCCATCCTTAAAGAAGGTAGAGGAAGGACGCATTTGCACGATGTAGGATTTTTCTTCGTCGGTTGCCGGAAGGAAGGAGTCCACGTCCACATGCATGGTAAATTTCTTTTTCATGGTGTTTTTCTCCTTATTCCAGATTGATGCGCGGGTCAACTACTTTATACAAAATATCGCTGACCAGGTTCATAACAACGATCAACACCGCCAAAACGATGGTGGTTCCCATGACCATGGGGTAATCGCGGTTGGTAATGCTGTTGATAAAGGCACGTCCGATGCCGGGAACTGCAAAAATCTTTTCCACCACCAAAGAACCGGTTACAATATAGGCAAGCATCGGCCCGAAATAGGTGATGACCGGGATCAACGAGTTTTTCAGAGCGTGGCCGAAAATGATTTTGACCGGAGAAACGCCTTTTGCTTTGGCGGTCCGAATATAATCCTGCCCCAACACATCCAGCATGGAGGAGCGCGTCAAACGGGTGATATACGCCATAGGATAAAGTGAAAGCGTGATGATGGGTAAGATCAATCCTTGCCAGGTCGTTCCGTTTGCCGGCAGGATCATCCATGTCACGGTAAACAATACCAACAACAGTGACCCCATGATAAACGAAGGCATGGAAACGAACGCGGTGGTGACGACCATAATGATTTTATCCACCAGTTTGTTGCGCCGCAATGCTGCAACTGAACCAAGAACGATACCAAAAACACCGGCCAATACTGCTCCAACAAGCCCCAAAACAGCGGAAGTTTTCAAGCCATCAATAATGATATCCGTTACCATCTGTCCTCTCATTTTCAAAGAGGGACCAAAATCAAAGCGCAAAACATCTTTCAAATAGGTAAAATATTGTTGTGCCAACGGTTTATCCAAACCGTATTTTGCCTCCAAAGCGGCTTGCGCCGAAGCGGTGATCGCCTTTTCGGACATGAACGGACCACCCGGGAT
>CAMOHW010000008.1 GCA_946615525.1 uncultured Clostridia bacterium
GACTTGGAGCCAAAGAAGTTTACGAGAAAATTATGAAAGACCGCAACCTAGTCAACCAGTTTGCTACTGTTCACAGTCTGGACGCGCTCAAACGCGCAGGACGGGTAAAGGCATCCGCCGCCTTCTTTGGCAATTTGCTTGGCGTCAAACCCATTTTGATTGCCGACGCCAACGGAGCGCAAACCCCGATCAAAAAGGTCAAAGGTCGCCAGAATTCGCTGACCGAGATCGTCAGCTTGCTGAAAGAAGTTTACAACGATCCCGAGGGAACGGTCTATCTCTTCCACGCCGACTGTGACAAGACCGAAGTGGACGCCGTTTATGATATGGTGAAGAAAGAGATCCCGTGCAAAGAGATCTATGTTGGTTATATTGGCCCCATCATCGGCGCATCCGTTGGTCCGAGCACCATCGGCGTTTGGGGATTCGGCAAAGAAGTTACTTACAAGTTTGAGGGATAACCATGACGGATCAGGTTCTTGACGGGCAAATTTTTGCAAAACTGATTTCCGGCGGTGCGGCAAATCTGCAAGCCAATGCCGAGATCGTCAACGAGTTGAATGTTTTTCCGATCCCGGACGGAGACACCGGCGAAAATATGAGCATGACGATCGGCGGCGGACTGCGCAACCTGGAAGGAAAGGATACCGGCACCATCGGCAAAGCGGCAAAACTGCTTGCCGAGGGAATGCTGATGAGCGCGCGCGGAAACTCGGGCGTCATTCTTTCCCAGCTGTTTGCAGGCATTGCCGAAAGTCTTGCCGAAAAGGAAACGGCAACTTTGAACGACCTTGCCGATGCGCTCCGCGCAGGTGTCAAAAGCGCCTATGCGGCGGTCATCAATCCCACCGAGGGGACCATTTTAACGGTCGCGCGCGAGGCAGCCGACTATGCCGCCTCCCGCATTGGTGAAAGCTCCACATTTCAATCGTTCAGCAGCGATTATATTGCCGAACTCAAACGATCTCTGGACCGCACCCCCGATCTTTTGCAAACGCTTAGAGACGCCGGCGTGATCGATAGCGGCGGCGCCGGGCTTTACTATATTGCCGAGGGCGTGATCCGCACGGCAAACGGTGAGGAACCGCAAAAATCTGAACTTCCCCAAGCGCCTGCGGCAGAATTGGACCTTTCCAAGTTCGGGTCGGATAGCGTTATGGAATTCGGTTACTGCACCGAGTTTTTGTTGCGTCTGCAAACTGCTAAAATTGATCTTTCCGCTTTTTCGGTGGAGCGGCTCATTGCCGAATTGCAGACGCTGGGCGATTCCATTGTCTGCTTCCAAAATGATACCATTGTCAAGGTGCATATTCACACCATGACGCCCGGTGTTGTGCTGAACCATTGTCAGCAATACGGCGAGTTCTTGACTTTGAAGATCGAAAACATGACCCTGCAACACAGCGAGACCGAGATCCGCAACCGTTTTCCGACCGAAAAAACAGAGGAGCAAAAAGAATTTGCCCTGGTCACGGTCGCCTCCGGTGAGGGGATCAGGACAACATTCCGGGAATTGGGCGCCGACTATGTGATTGACGGAGGGCAGGGGAAAAACCCCTCGACCGAGGATTTTATCAATGCGTTTGACGCCGTGAATGCCCGCGTGATTTTTGTGTTGCCCAACAATGGCAATATCGTTTTGGCGGCAAAACAGGCGGCTTCACTTTACGAAAAATCAAAGGTGTATGTGGTGGAAAGCAAGAATATCGGTGAAGGGTATGCCGCCCTGACCATGCTTTCCTACGATTCCCGGGATCCCGAAGTCATTGCCGCCGACCTGCGCGAGGCAATGCAGGGAGTCCTGACCGGTATGGTCACGCACTCCATCCGGAACGCGACCATCAACGGTATTTCCATTACCGAGGGCGAATACATCGGTTTTACCGATAAGACCATGCTCGCGGCAGGAAAAACCAATACCGAAACGGCGCTCTCTCTTTTGGAAAAATTGAACGCCGCCGAACACGAGTTTTTGATCGCCATTTACGGGGCAGAGGTTACGGAAGAGCAAAAACAAATCTTCCGCACCGCCTTTGCCGCTCGCTATGCTTCCGCCGAACTTTACGAGATTGAGGGCGGACAGGAGATTTACGATTTTATTTTGATTTTGCAATAAATACATAAGGAGAACCACACATGAAAATTGCAATTTGGTTTATTGCCGCCGTTGCCTCCTATTTGGTCGCCGGTGTAAACCCTTCCATTCTGCTTTCCAAATTGATTTACAAGCAGGATATCCGCACCGTTGGCAGTAAAAATCCCGGTTTTACCAATTTTAAGCGCGTCTATGGTTGGAAATTCGCCTGGCTGGTGCTTTTGATCGACGTTTCCAAGGCGGTTTTGCCCTGCCTGGTCTTCGGGTTGGCCTTCCGTGCCATCGGCGTGTTGGATCCGGCAGAGTATGAGGTCGGATCCATGTTCACCGGAAGCAATTTTCATCTTGGCGCCGCATTTGCCGGCATTTTTGCCATGCTGGGGCATGCTTATCCCGTTTGGTATCGTTTCCGCGGGGGCAAGGCGTTTTTGGTGGCGGCTACTGCGGTCTGGTTCATTGACTGGCGTGTCGGTCTGATATGCGCCGCCATCTTCTTAGTGTTGCTCTTCACCGTGCAAATTATGTCCATTTCCTCTATGTCGGCGGGCATTGCCTGCCCCATTGCCGTAGCGCTTGTCCCAGGCGCCTGCGCGCACCCTGTGGTGCTGATTTGTTGCATTTTGGCGGCGATTCTGCTCGTCTGGCGACACAAGCCAAACATCATTCGCCTGGTGCAGGGCAAGGAAAACAAGTTCAAATTGTTTGGAAAAACTAAATAACAAAACAACAAAAAACGCCGTTTTCAAAACGGCGTTTTTTTGATTTGGAACAGTCCGCAGGGAACCTTTCGGAGCAGGGCTTTCCGTTCTTTCCAGTCGGGCAAAAATCGCGCTACCAGTGCGTAGAACTTTGCCGAGTGGTTGGCGTAGATCAGATGTGCAAACTCGTGATAGACCACATATTCGATTGCTTCTTTCGGTGCCCCGACCAGGGAAAGGTTGAAGGTCAAAATTGCCTTTTTGGTGTTGCAACTTCCCCAACGGGCGTGCATATTGCGGATTTTTACCATCGGAACCGGAACCGAAAACTGCCCGAAATCGGCGCTTGCCCGCCTGCAAAACAAATCCAGCTGTTCTTTCAGCGCGGCTTTCGACCAAAGTTCTGCCGCGCGTCTTCTTTGCGTTTCGCTTTCGGGGTCGGGAACGGTCAGCATAAGATGCCCGTCCTGCAAAACGCCTTTCACTCGTGCTCCTCTACAAATCAAAAGGGGTATTGATTCGCCAAAGACCGGGAGCAATTCCCCAGATTGAAAATGAAACTCCGTCGGCAATTCTGCGCGGCGCGCTTCAAAACGCTTCTGTGCGGAAACAATAAAATCAACATGTTCCAGCAAAAACTGCTCCACCGCTTTTTTGGACATTGCAAAGGGCGAAGAAAGGTAAATGCTTCCATCTGACCGCACTCGCAAATTGATGTTTTTGATCGGCTTGCGCGCCCAGGTGTATTCGATCTTTTTTCCATTCCGATCAATGCTTTCGCGCATGACAGGTGGCGCTTTTTTCATACTTTTTCCTCCAAAAACGCGACCAGTTCGTTGATTTGCCCTTCATGGAATACAGCGATCCCGTTTGCAAGCAATCGCTCGGCGGCAATGCCGTTCCCCGGTACCATCCCACCGTCAAAAAGACCGTTGTGTACCTTTCCGGCACCGCAGGAAGGACTGCGCTCTTTGAGCAGGGCGGCGCGGCAAGCGTATCGCTTTGCCAAGCGGAGCGTAACTTTGGCACCTTTGCGGTAGGCGGCGGTCCCGTCAGTTCCGGTCTGACTGATCACACGTCCATCCCGAAGTTCCATCGGCTCGCGCGGCACGGGCAGCCCGCCCATGACCTCCGGGCAAACCGGGATCAGCCGGAAACGCTTTGCCAATTGCCAAACGGCATTGTTTTCGGTGCTTTTTCCGTCATAGCGGCAGGGAACGCCCAAAAGGCAGGCGCTCACCAAAATGGCTTCTTTTTGCATGGGATTCTCCTTCTTGTATGCAATCTGCTTTTATTTTACCATGCCAAAAAGATTTTTGCAACCGGAATGTTCAAAATTGCAAGGGAAAAGATTGACAGAATGAAAAATATAGGTTATAATATAAGGTTAGAAGAGTATCTTCATTTTGATTTGGACAGGCAGTGTCCGGAAAGGAGTTTTTTATGGAAATTACCAAACAATCCATCATTGGAGATGTGCTTGATTACGAGCCGGAAACCGCGCAATTCTTTTTTGCCATTGGCATGCATTGCCTGGGTTGCCCTTCGGCGCGCGGTGAATCCATCGAGGACGCTTGCGCCGTTCACGGAACCGACGCGGACGCTTTGGTCGAGCAGATCAACGATTATCTTGCAGCAAAATCCAAGTGATTTTGCACCGAAAAAGGGCGGGCAACACCCGCCCCTCTCTCGCGTATTTCGGAAACCCCGGTTTCCGTTTTTTGATATGAATTGGAGGCGTATATGTCCAATCCGAAAAATCCCGACGCGCGGCTTTTGAGCGCTGTTCCATATCTTTTGCCTCATGCCGCGGTCGCCGACATTGGAACCGACCACGGCTATCTGCCCATCTATCTTGTGGGGCAGGGGCTTGCCGACCGCGCCATTGCCTGCGACATTCGCCCGGGGCCGCTTTCTTCGGCAAAGGAGAACATCCGCCTTGCCGGCATGGCGGAGCGCATCCAAACGCTTTTGACCGACGGGCTTCACGGAGTGGAGCAGTTTGCGCCCGACCACATTTTGATCTTCGGTATGGGCGGGGAACTGATCGCAAAGATCCTCTCCGAGGCGGCATGGGTCCAATCCCCCTCCGTCCGGCTGATCTTACAGCCCATGTCCCGCGCCGAGGTTTTGCGGCGCTATCTTTCGGAGTCCGGCTTTGCCATTCTCGGTGAGTCGCTTTCGCGCGCCGACGGACGCATTTACCAAACGATTTGCGCCATGTGGCAGGGAAGCCCTGCCATAATGGAGTCGATCGACTGCCATGTAGGCAAGCAAGAGCTGCAAACCGACCGTTCTCTTTACAAACTGCTGATCGAACAAAAAATCAAAACGCTGCAAAAAATCATCCGCGGAAAAGAACGCGCGGCAAACGAGGATGTTACCGCCGACCGCGCGCTTTTGAACGCCCTTACAGAGCGACTTTGCAAATTGGGAGGTGCCAAATGACCGTTTCGGAACTCTACGCCTATTTGAATGAAAAAATCCCGTCCTCTCTCTCCTGCGAGTGGGATAACGATGGGCTGATGTGCTGCCCGGAGCCAAACCGCCCGGTCAAGCGTGTGCTATTCTGTCTGGACGCAACGGCGGAAATGGTCAAAAAAGCGATCGACGAGGGCTTTGATGTCATCTTGACGCACCATCCGCTGGTCTTCCAAAAGCTTCCGGCGCTGGAACCTTCCAACCATGTGGTGCAAAAACTGATCGACCTTTGCCGCGCCGGTGTTGCCGTCATGAGTTTTCATACCCGTCTGGACGCGCTGAACGGTGGCGTCAACGATACGCTTGCTTCGCTTTTGGGCTTGCAAAATGCGATCCCGTTCGGTGAGGAGGGGATCGGACGCATCGGCTCTCTGAAACATCCGCTTTCCCTCAATGCATTTGCCGCGCTTGTCAAACAAACGCTCGGTTGCCCCGCGGTGGTTTGCGCCGGCGGCGAAAAAATGGTGGAGCGCGTTGCCGTTTTGGGCGGCAACGGGTCGGATGATGTTCCGCTTGCCGCGGAGGGGGGAGCTGATACTTACCTTTCGGGAGAGATCGCCTTCCACCATCTTTCGGATGCACCCGAGTGCGGCATGAATTTGGTGGTTGCAGGGCATTACTACACCGAGGCGCCTGTCTTGCGCGTCCTTTCGGAGTTTGTCCGCGCGGCAGACAAAACCATTGAGCCAATATTCGCCGTCAGCAATACCACCGTTACTTACTAAAAAAAGAAAGGATGTCCTTTTTATGACCTATGTAACTGCAAACCCCTGTGGAAATCTTGAAAAGTTCCGGGAATTGCTTTCCAAAATCCGCTTTGCGGAGAACGATACACTGTATGTCATTGGCAATATGGTTGACTTTGGGCCCGACCCCGTCGGACTTTTGGAAGAGCTGAGCTACCGTGCCAATATTTATCCAATTGCCGGAGAGCGCGATTATCTTGCCGCGCGGCTCCTTTCGGGCTTTGATAAAATGAATGCCGGGGAAACCACCGATCCGGATTTTGTAAACGAGATGGGCGATTGGGTGCGCGATGGCGGTATGCCGACTTTGGAGGGCTACCGCGCTCTGGATGCCGACGGGCGCGAAGGGGTCTTGGACTATCTTTGCGAAACCGCACTCTATGAGGAAGCCGAAATCAAAGGCAATCGATATGTCATGGTCTATGCCGGCATTGCCGGATTTGAAAACGGCGACGACCCCGCCGACTTTTTGCCGGACGATTTCTTCTCCGAGCCGCTTTCAAAAAATCAAAAGTTGATGGATAATGCAACCGTCATTGTCGGCGGCGTTCCCACCGAGAGCGGGAAAATTGAACGCGGTGCCGGAAGCATCTATTTGGATTGCGGCGCAAAGGACGGTGGTCCGCTTGCGGCGCTCTGCCTGGAAACTGGCGAGGAGTTTTACGCCGAATGACCAAAAATGATTTGATACAACTTACCGTTACCGACCTGAACAACCTGGGCAGCGGCGTGGGACACACCGGGGACGGTATGACCGTTTTCATTCCGGGCGCCGTGACTGGCGACATCGTTTCGGCAAGGGTCATCAAGGTTACCAAAACCTACCTGGTTGCAAAGTTGGAAAGCGTGCTTGCTCCCTCGCCTTACCGCAAGGGGAGCGATTGCGGTGCCGCGCTTTCCTGCGGCGGTTGCGTTTACCGCCATGTTGATTACGAATACGAAAAAGAATGCAAGCAAAACTATGTGGCGTCGGCGTTCCGGAAAGCCGGCTTGCCGGAGGTTCGGATTGGCAAGATTCAATCCACCGGCGCTCTTGCCGGCTATCGCAACAAGGCGCAATACCCGGTTGGTGTAGATCGCAATGGAAACCTGTTTGCCGGTTTCTTTGCGGCAAACACCCACCGAGTCATTCCAATTTCCGATTGTCGCCTAACGCCGCCGATCTTCGGCGAGATCTGCCGCGCCGTTCTTGCGCTGTGCGATACTTATTCGGTGACTGCCTATGACGAGCAAAGCGGCAAAGGATTGCTCCGCCACCTCTATCTGCGTTGCAACGGCGCCGGAGAGGTCATGCTCTGCATGGTCATCAACGGCAAACAACTGCCGCACGAGCAGGAACTTGCGGGCGAGATTTGCAAACGCTTTCCGCAAATTGTCAGTCTGTTTTGCAATGTCAACTGTGAGAACACCAATGTCATTCTGGGCGAGGAATATCGCCTGCTTGTAGGAAAGCCCTATTTGGAGGATACCCTTTGCGGCAAACGCTTCCGCATTTCGCCGCAGTCCTTCTACCAGGTCAACCATGACGCCTGCGAACTGCTCTACGGCATTGCAAAAGAGAAAGCCGACCTGCGCGGCGGTGAGCGGCTCGTCGATCTTTATTGCGGTATTGGCACCATCGGGCTTTCTATGATCGATCGGGCAAATAGTCTTGTCGGGGTAGAGGTTGTACCCGAAGCAGTGGAATGCGCCAGGGAGAACGCAAAGCTCAACGGCGTTGCAAACGCGGCCTTTCTTTGCGCCGACCTTTCGGAGAACGAACCCATGCTTGCCCGGGTTGCAAAGGAAACGGGCGGGGATTTTTCGGATTCGCTCGTTATTTTGGACCCGCCGCGCAAGGGAACCACGCGCGCTTTGATTGAAGAGATCGCGCAAAATAGCGTGCCCAAGGTGGTTTACATCTCCTGCAATCCGGACACCCTCGCGCGTGACTGCGCAATTTTCAAGGAGAACGGCTACCAAATCGGCGAGGTAACGCCGGTAGATTTGTTCCCGCGGACGGGGCATGTGGAAAGCGTTTGCTTGTTGACACGCAAATAAAATATTTTGACATATAGGAAATTTGCATGATTCATCTTGAAAAAATCACAGAACAAAACTTTGTAGATGCTTTTCAACTCAAACTGGCGCCGGAACAGGAAGCGTTTGTTTCTCATCCCATTCGGAGTCTTGCACAAGCGTATGTTTATCGGGACCAGTGCCAGCCCTTTGGGATCTATCAGGACGATACCATGGTCGGGTATGTTATGGTGATCTACGATTATGACATTCCCGAATATGATATTTGGCACATGATGATCGACCGGTCGCACCAGAAGAAAGGATACGGCACAGTCGCGCTGGATCAGGTGCTTGATTATATCAAAACCAAACCGTTCGGCCCTTCTAATCGCGTCACTTTGACCTGCAACAAGGAGAATCTAAACGCGCTCCGTTTGTATCAAAGCAAGGGCTTTGCCGAAACCGGCGCGATGGATGAGGACGAGATGGAATTATCTTTGATGTTGCAGTAAGGTGTAATATTTAATGACAAGATGGAACAAAGAAAGGATGATATGAGAATGCAAGAAGAAAAAAGAGTTTGGGGAATTCATACAACAGACGATGGTTTGTTTCTCAAAGATGATATTATTGCCATTGGGTGGAAAAGCATGGGCGATCTTCGTTTGATTGGATCAACCAGAGAAGCGTTTAAGGAAAAATATATACAGACTTATCCGGATTCGAGAAAAGGGCAAGTTGCTATTGGTGTAGGAATGTTATATCGTTTTTGCTATGAAACGCAAATTGGCGATTATATTGTTTTTCCTTCCAAGTCCAACCGTGAAGTCAATATTGGAATTATTGAAAGTGATTATATTTATGACCCCTCCCAATTTGAATATGTGCAGACCAGAAAAGTAAAATGGCTAAAGCACCTGCCTCGCATGGCTTTCTCACAAGGCGCGCTTTATGAAATTGGATCGGCATTATCATTCTTTTCCGTGAAAAATTATGCGGATGAATTTTTGGTAGCATTAGATAAAGGTTTCCGGCAAAATTTGTCGCCGGATTCAGAAGACGAGAGCGTTGGGGCAACGGTAGAGGATATTATTGAAAGCACCAAAGATTTTGTTTTGAAAGAGCTGAGCAGGCAGTTAAAAGGATATGATTTTGAGTATTTTGTGGCGGATCTTTTACACGCAATGGGATATAGGGCAATCGTTTCTCCACAGGGAGGAGATAGCGGAATTGATATTACCGCATACAAAGATGAGCTTCCGCCGCGCATTTTGGTTCAGGTAAAAAGTGTAGATGGAGATATTAAAGAATCTACGATACAATCTCTGAAAGGCGCCATGCGTGAAGGAGATTATGGTTTGTTTGTTACGCTTTCCAATTATACAAAGAACGCACAAAAATATTTGGACAGCACACCGATTATTCGAGGTATCAATGGCACCGAACTGGTCAAGTTGCTGTTGAAATACTATGATAGTTTGAGCGAAAAATATCAGAAGATGATTCCACTGCAAATGGTCTATATTCCTGCTCCAACAAAAATCGATTTTTAACAAACAGGAGTAAAAATGAACCCCTACATCGCCTATTGCGGGCTGGATTGTGAAGTTTGCCAAGCCCGCATTGCTACCGTCAACCATGATGACGCTTTGCGACAAACGGTTGCAAAAGAGTGGTCGGAACTCAACGGTGTTACCATCACGCCCGAAATGATCCACTGCGAGGGGTGCCGCATGGACGGCGTCAAAACCGTTTACTGCGATTCGCTTTGCCCCATTCGCCAATGCGCGCTTGGCAAGTGCATGGAAACCTGCGGCGCCTGTGACGCTATGGAAACCTGTCCCAAAGTGGGTGCCATTCTGCAAAACAACGCCGAGGCGCTTGGCAATTTGAAAGGAACAAACAAATGAAAAAGGTCAAAATCACCGTCAAGAAGATGGCTTGCTATCCGGATCTGATCGCCACCTACGAAAACCCGATCGAACACGCCTGCGAAATGCAGCTCGGGCAAACTTTTGTTGCAAACGGTTGGAAAAAGCCGCAGGGCTTTTGCGAGAGTGCCTGGGAGTCCATCTCTCCCTTTGTGATGACCTTGGCGCACGGCGGCGGGGATTTTTATGACGGTTGGATGAAAAATCCCAAATCGGCAATGATCTCCTGCAACGACGGTTTTCGCCCGGTCAGTTTCCTTTTGGAAGCATTGGACGAGGAGGCAGAGGATCTATGATACAAACCGAGCGGCTCAACCTCTATCCGGCAAAGAAAGAGCAAATGGAAGCATTCATTGCCGCCGAGAAAGACGCCGAACTTTGCTAGGCATACCGCGAAATGTTGGAGGGGTGTCTGGAACATCCCGATCAATGGGATTGGTATGCCATGTGGATGATCGAAAAAAAGGACGGAACGCATATTGGCGACCTGTGTTTCAAAGGATTGGAGCCAAACGGGACCGCCGAGATCGGATACGGCATTTTGGAAGAATATCAGGGGCAGGGGTATGCCACCGAGGCGGTGCGCGGAGCCCTGAATTGGGCGTTTGACCACCCCGGCGTGACCGCCATAGAAGCCGAAACCGAGCCGGAGAACAAGGCATCCCAACGCGTTTTGGAAAAGTGCGGGTTTCTTCCCAACGGGGTATTCGGCAAAGAAGGACCTCGCTTTACTTTGCAAAAAACAGATAGGAATTGAAATGTTATGCCATCTCAAAAGAGTTATTTGCAGTTTGTCCTGGAGCAGTTGTCCGCGGTCGAGGGGATCTCGGCTCGTCCCATGATGGGCGAATATGTGATCTATTGTCAAAGTAAAGTGGTGGGTGGTATTTATGATGACCGCCTGTTGCTCAAACCTACTCCGTCGGCGCTCCGACTGCTCAAAGAGAACGAAAAAGAAATCGTCATGGATCTGCCTTATCCCGGTGCCAAAGAATTGCTGGTTGCCGATGTGGACGATCGCGAACTGATCTGCCACTTGGTGAATGCCATTGCCGCCGACCTTCCGGCACCAAAAAAGAAGAAATAAAGGATTTTGATATGGATTACCAAAAACAGAATGCCGAAACCATTGACCGCTGGGTCAACGAGGGCTGGGAATGGGGAAAGCCCATTGACCACGCCACCTTTGCCGCGGCGCAAAAGGGAACTTGGAGCATCCAATTAACGCCCACCAAGGCCGTCCCGCATGAATGGTTTGGTGAATTGGAAGGAAAAAAGATTTTGGGGCTTGCTTCCGGCGGCGGTCAGCAAATGCCTGTTTTTACCGCTTTGGGTGGTATTTGCACCGTTTTGGATTATTCTGCCGCGCAAATTGAGAGTGAGCGTAAGGTCGCCGCGCGCGAGGGGTATTCCATTCAAACCGTGCAGGCGGATATGACCAAACCGCTTCCGTTTGCCGACGAAACATTTGATTTGATCTTTCATCCTGTTTCCAACTGCTATGTGGAACAGGTCAAACCCATTTGGCGCGAGTGCTTTCGCGTGCTTCGTCCGGGTGGCGTGCTTTTGGCAGGCTTGGATAACGGCATCAATTATCTGTTTGACGGCGATGACGAAACCAAAGTGGTCAACAGTCTGCCGTTCAATCCGCTTCAAAATCCCGAGCACCGCCGGCAATTGGATGCCTGTGACGGTGGAATACAGTTTTCCCACACCCTGGACGAGCAAATCGGAGGGCAGTTGGAAGCCGGTTTTCGCCTGACACACCTGTATGAAGATACCAACGGCTCCGGGCGCCTGCATGAACTGAACATTCCGTCTTTCCTTGCCACCCGTGCCGTAAAACCGTAATTTTTTGGAGTTGCTATGCTGAAAGTTTTGCTTTGGGATGTTGACGGCACACTTTTGAACTTTCTGGAGTCCGAAAAGGTTGGCATTCGCCGCGGGTTTGCCCATTTGGGACTGGGTGAATGCACCGACGAAATGCTTGCCGATTATTCTGCCATCAACCGCCGCTATTGGGAGCGTCTGGAGCGCGGTGAACTGACCAAGCCCGAGGTTTTGGAAGGGCGCTTTCGAGAGTTCTTTACCCGATACGGCATTTCCACCGATTGCGTTGCCGCGTTCAACCGCGGCTATCAGCTCGACCTGGGCGAAACCATTTGCTTTCAGGAGGGTGCCATGGAAGTTTTGCAGGAGCTTGCACCCCATTTCCGGCAGTATGCCGTGACCAACGGCACCAAGATCGCGCAATCGAAAAAGTTGGAAAAATCCGGCTTGAACAAGATCTTGGACGGTGCCTTTATCTCCGAGGATTTGGGCGCCGAGAAACCGTCCCTCGCCTTTTTTGAGGCGATTTGGAAGACCATTGGAAGGTTTGAACCGGAAGAGATCATGATCATCGGCGATTCGCTGACCAGCGATATGCGGGGAGGGCATCAAGCCGGGATCCGCACCTGTTGGTATTGCCCTTCCGGTGCGGCGGCACCCGGCGATTTGCGGATCGATTATACCGTTCAAAGTTTGCGGGAGATCCCCGAAATCGTGTTCTCCATCAATCAAAAATCGGAACTTTTTTGATCCTGTTTGCATATTCTGTTTTCAAACCTGCTTTTGGGGAGGATTTTTTCTATGAAGGTATTACTCATCAACGGTTCTCCGCGCCCGAATGGAAACACGGCGGAGGCGCTGAACGAGATGTGCAAGATATTTGCCCGAAACGGTGTAGAAACCGAGATCGTTCAGGTGGGCAATCAGCCAGTGCGCGGTTGTATTGCCTGCGGTAAGTGCGCCGAAAAAGGGAAGTGCGTATTTGAAGACCTGGTCAACGAAGTTGCACCAAAGTTCGCCGCAAGTGACGGACTTGTGATCGCCTCTCCGGTCTATTATGCCTCGGCAAACGGTTCGCTGATCGCCTTTTTGGATCGGCTGTTTTATTCCGGTCGTTTCGATAAGCGCATGAAGGTCGGCGCTTCGATTGCCGTTGCGCGCAGAGCAGGGACCACGGCAACCTTTGACCAACTGAACAAATATTTTACCATTTGCGGTATGCCGGTGGCATCCGCCAACTATTGGAACGAAATACATGGCCGCGCCCCGGGCGAAGCGGCACAGGACGCCGAGGGGATGCAAAACCTGCGCACCCTTGCGCAGAACATGGTGTTCTTAATGAGATCCATTGCCCTGGGCAAAGAACAGTTCGGGCTTCCCGCGGAGGAACCGCGCGTATTTACCAACTTCATTCGCTGAATAGGGCTCTCTGCGCGGTAAAACCGCCGGAAAGGAAACTTTATGGAACAAGAAAAAATCATGAACCGGACCAAAGAGATCGTCAAGGTCAGCGCGCGGGGCATTGGCGCCAACCTGATTTTGGTGGTTTTCAAAGCCATTGTGGGCTTTTTGGCAAACTCGATCGCCGTTGTGTTGGACGCAGTCAACAACCTTTCGGACGCGCTTTCCTCTATCATCACCATTATTGGAACGAAGATCGCCGGCAAAGGAGCCGATAAAAAGCATCCCTATGGGCACGGACGGGTGGAATACATCACATCCTCCATCATTGCCATCATCATGTTGGTCGCCGGCATTACGGCGTTGAAAGAATCGATCGAAAAGATCATCACTCCCACCAAAACCGACTTTAAGGTCTATTCGGTCGTTGTTATTGCGGCGGCGGTGGTTGCCAAAGTGATTTTGGGATATTATTTTCGCAAAAAGGGAAGGCAGTTTCAATCCTCCTCGCTCATTTCCTCCGGGACAGATGCGTTGTTTGACGCCGTTCTTTCCTTTGCAACGCTGATTTCCGCCGTGGTCGCCATGATCTGGGAATACAACATCGAGGGTTTTTTGGGCGTTGGGATCTCGGTCTTCATCCTCAAAGCGGGAATTGAAGTCATGCGGGATGCCATCAGCGAGCTGATCGGCGTTCGCATCGACTCCGAACTTGCTGACGGGATCAAAGCCAAAATCGCTTCCTTTGAGGAAATTCACGGAGCTTATGACCTGGTGCTGCACACCTATGGACCGGGGCAGTTGATCGGCGCCGTTCATGTGGAGATCGACGATGACATGACCGCCCGACAGATCGATACGCTGACGCGCAGGATCATGGCGGATGTTTACCGGCAGTTCGGGGTCGTTTTAACGGTGGGGATTTACGCCGCCAACACCTCGGATGATATTTCCAAGACCATTCGGCGCGCCGCAGAGGAGAAAATCAGGGAGTATCCGCAAATTCTGCAAATGCACGGATTTTATATGGAACACGAAGCGAAGGTCGTTTCTTTGGATATCATTGTGGACTTTCAGGAGAAAGAACCCAAAGAAATTGCCGAAAAACTTGGCGCCGAGTTGCGTGAGCAATTCCCGGAATATCGTTTTTATATCAATCTGGATCGCGATTTCAGCGATTGAAGAAAGGAAGTTTTCAAAATGGCAAAGAATGTTTTTGGCGTTCTCAACACTGCGGAGAAAATAGACGGGGCAGATTTTATTGTCCGTCGCAATTCACCGGAATTGTTGGAAAAGCTGGATCAAATCAGCGGGGAAGCGCAGACGCTCATCATCGAAAACAGCCCATCCCGGCGCTGGGCAATGTTGCGGACACTGCTTTTGACAATGGGATTGT
>CAMOHW010000009.1 GCA_946615525.1 uncultured Clostridia bacterium
ATCCATTTGGGGCCAAGCAACGCGCCAAAAGACCCGGCAACCACTCCCGCAAAGGAAAAAGTTAAAGGTAGAGCCCGTGCCTTTTGCTCCGGATAAAAGAACTCCGGAAAGCCGCAATAACGAAACAAAAACAAGCGCATCAAATCCGAATGTTCCAGCCCTTCGGCAAGCGTTTGCCTCGAAAAACAGAGCGGGACTCCGGAAAGCAAAATGCCAAATGCCAAAAAGTCAAAAAAGCCCGATCTTGTCGCGATCAAAGGTGTAAGAAAAGCAATTCCTCCAAACAACAAAAGAAATACGCCGTAGCAATGCAGAGAAACAGACAACAAAAACTGCCTGAACATCGAGAGCCACTCGGGAAACCGCGCATCTTCTGTGAATCGCAAAACGGAATGATGAAATGCGATCCGCAATTTTCCGCTTCCCCGTATGGGGATCGGTCTGCCGACGATCGTTTGCGCGAAATAACTGTTTTTTGCACTCGATCGCATTTTTTGCGCGCCGGTAAGCAATCTTTCCCAAATCATAAAAAATCCTCCACATACCGCGTTTTTGGCGCAGTATGTAGAGGATTTTTGTAATCGTATTGTTTTTACTCTTTTTCTTCGGTCTTGTTCAAAAGATCGGGGCGTTTTTCTTCGGTCTTTTTCCGCGCCTCGGTTTCCCGCCACTCGTCAATGTTGGCATGATGCCCGGAAACAAGGATCTCGGGAACCGTTCTTCCATGAAAATCATAGGGACGGGTATATTGCGGATACTCCAACATCCCCGAGGAAATGCTCTCTTTTTCGTAGCATTCGGGATCCGAAAGAACGCCGGGCAGCAGCCGCGCGACCGCATCCACCAAAATGCAGGCGGGGATCTCTCCACCGGTCAGGACAAAGTCGCCAATGGAGATCTCTTCATCTACGATCTCGTCCAGAATGCGTTGATCCACCCCTTCATAATGCCCGCAAAGGAGGATCAGATCGTCATAATGATTTGCCAGTTCTTCGGCCTTTTTCTGTGTCAAAAGTTGACCTGCCGGGGAAAGATAGATCACCCGCCGTTTGCCGGAAAAGCCGTCAATATCCTGCTGTTTAAGAACGGCTTGATAGCAGTTCCAAATGGGCGGTGCCATCATCAGCATTCCCTTTCCGCCGCCGTAAGGCGTATCGTCCACCCGGCGGTGCTTATCCTCGGTATAATCGCGGATGTTGAACAGGTGAACATCCATTGCACCGTTCTTTTGCGCCCGACCGAGGATGCTCTCGCCAAGAACGGTTCCCACAAGATCAGGAAAAAGCGTCATAATATCAAATCTCATACGTTTTCGGCGCCTCCGTCCAAAAGTCCCGGAATCGGATCGACATACACTGCGTCCTCAATGTCCACCCGCTTGACAAATGCGGGAACATTGGGCAAAAGTGCTTCTCCGGTTTGCGTTTTTACCGTAAAAAGCGCGTTTTTCCCGCGCGTATCCACCGAAAGGATCTTACCAAGCTCCGCTCCGGTTTCAAAATGTCTGACCGGCAGACCAATGACATCCGCCAAGAAGAAGGCGCCTTCGGAAAGGTTCAAATCTGCTCTTGCGGCATAAACCGTCTTTCCGCGCAAGGCGTTGGCCTTGTCCTCATCGGTAATCCCTTCCAATTCGGCAATCACAAACATCCCCAGAACCGAGGCTTTATTGACCTTGACCGGGCGATAGTTTTCCTTTTCCTCAAACCAAACCGTGGGCAGAGCGGCAAGGTCGCGCGGATGGTCGCAAAAAGATTCCAATTTCACGGCACCGCGAAAGCCATGCGTATTGATGATTTTCCCGCATTCCAGATATGCGTGTTTCATGCGCGCTCTTCCTTTCTCCTATTGAAAAGTTTCTCTGCACCCATTATATCACAAATCTGAAAAAAAGCAACGCTTCGACTTTATTTTTTCTTTTTTCGGCCCATTTTTGCGCTCAAAATAAAAAAATATCAAAAAAAACGAAGGAATTTTCAAAAAGGGCTTGCAACAAGAGCCGTTTTGCGGTAAAATAAGGTGTTAAATCCAAACGGAGGAAGATAAAATGAACATGTTTGCCAACCTTGCCACCTTTAATGCCAGTTCGTTGCTGATGCCCGCTTTGCTGGTTGCCGCGGTCCTTGCTTTCTACTTTTTGGGGATTCGTCCGCAAAAGAAAAAAGAAAGAGAAGACAATGAAATGCGCAGCAGTCTTGCTGTCGGCGATGAAGTGACCACCATTGGCGGTATCATTGGAAAAGTCGTCAGCATCAAGGAAGAAACCTGCGTGATTGAAACGGCGCATGAACGCACCAAGATCCGCATTCTCAAAACGGCGATCGCCCGCGTAGATGTAAAAGCGGAAGACGCGGCTGATTGATTCCTTTTTCTCTGGCATAAAATGACCTTTGCGCGCATATTCTGGAAACAGAAATCGCGCAAAGGTCTTTTTTACGGAGGAAACATTATGAACCGCTCCCAAACAAAAACTGCCAAAAAAGTCAATCACCCCGGGAATACCGCCTGGAAAGCAGAGTTCCTTGCACTTGTGATCTCGTTCTGTATCGGCGCGCTCTTGATCCTGGTTGCATCACTTGTCGCAAACCTGACTGCCGATCCCGGAAAGTGGATCCGTCCCCTTGCCGTTTTTGCAGCGGCTTTGACCTATCTCTTTGCAGGAATGGTTGCCGCCAAACTGCGGCAGGATGCTCCCTTGGCGTCCGGTGCGATCACCGGCTTGCTTCTTTCCGCCTGTTTGTTGGTCTTATCTCTGTTCTTCCGCAAATCGGTTCCCGTTCTCCCTACCTATGCCATTGTCCTGCTCCACGCCGGAACGATCCTGCTTTCCCTGCTTGGTGCATATTTGGTTGTTTGGAAGCAAAGAAAACCAAAGAGAAAAAAGCACAAGCACAGATAATTTTTTGATTGGGTGTATGGATTTTCATGCGCCCTTTTTTATTTTTTCCATTTATTCACCTTTTGTTCATATATAAGTTTATAAAATCATGTATAATAAAAATAGAAAACCCGGATTTTCCGGAACAACGGAGGAATTGACCGAAAAAATGAGAAAATTATTCCCATTTTTGAAACCCTATCGCAAGGAAACCATCCTTGCCCCCTTTTTTAAGCTGTTGGAGGCCTGCTTTGACCTCCTTGTCCCGCTGATTGTCAAACAGATCATTGACGTAGGCATTCAAAAGCAGGACAAGCATTACATTTGGGGCATGGTGGGCATTCTTGCCGCATTTGCAGTTGTGGGCTTGCTCTGCGCTCTGACGGCGCAGTATTTTGCGGCGCGTGCAGCAGTCGGTTTTGGAACGTCGCTCCGCAGTTCTCTGTTTGGCAAAATACAAAGTTTTTCCTATGCCGAAACCGATCGTTCCGGAATTGATACCCTGATCACCCGGATGACCTCCGACGTCAATCAGATCCAATCCGGCATCAACCTGACGCTCCGGCTTTTGCTCCGCTCGCCGATCATTGTTTTGGGCGCCGTCATTCTTGCTTTTACCGTTGATGTCAAAGGGGCGTTGGTTTTTGTAGTGGTTGTGCCCCTGCTTGCCGCAGTTGTCTTTGCGCTTCTGCTTGCCGGATTTCCGCTTTACAACCGCGTGCAAAAAGATTTGGACCAAGTGACCGGACAAACGCGCGAAACACTGACCGGTGTACGCGTGATTCGTGCTTTTCGCGGCGAAGAGGAAGAGATTGTTCGCTTTGAAAAGGTGAACAAAAAGCATCTTCGTGCGCAAAAGCTGGTGGGAAATATCTCTGCGCTGATGAACCCGCTGACCCTGCTTTTGGTGGACGGCGGTTTGATCGTGCTATTGCTTTCGGGAGCCATCCGCGTTCAAGGGGGCGCTATGTCAACAGGGGCAGTCATTGCCCTGACCAACTATATGGCGCAGATTTTGATTGAACTGATCAAATTTGCAAATACCGTTTTTACCGTCAACAAGGCGCTGGTTTGCGCCGGACGGGTAGCAACGGTTTTGGAAATACCCGGCGGAATGCCTCAAACGCAAGAAAATATCGAAAAAACCGATGCTTCCGATTTGGCGGTGGCATTTGATCATGTTTTTATGACCTATGCGGGAAATGCCGCGCCTTCTCTTTCCAACATTTGCTTTTCCGCCAAACCGGGCGAAGTCATTGGTATCATCGGCTCTACCGGTTCCGGAAAAACGACCTTGGTCAACCTAATTCCCCGGTTTTATGACGCGACCGAAGGCTCGGTCACCGTTTTTGGTCGGGATACCCGTGCTTGGGATGTAAAAGAACTTCGAGGACAAATCGCGGTTGTTCCCCAAAAAGCCGTCCTGTTCCGCGGCTCGGTGCGCTCCAATCTGCTTTGGGGCAATGAAAACGCAACCGATGACGAGCTTTGGGCGGCGCTCGAAGCGGCGCAGGCAAAGGAGTTCGTTGCCGAAAAAGAGGGAGGACTGGATGCCGTTGTTACACAAAACGGCAAAAACTTTTCGGGCGGTCAGCGCCAACGCCTGACCATTGCCCGCGCACTGGTGCGCAAAGCAAAGATTTTGATTTTGGATGACAGTGCTTCGGCTTTGGACTATGCCACCGAAGCCGCTTTGCGTGCGGCGCTACGCTCCTTGCCGGAAAAGCCGACTATTTTCATCATTTCCCAAAGGACTGCCTCTATTCGGCACGCCGACCGCATTCTGGTCCTGGAAGAAGGACAGGCCGTTGGTCTTGGCACACACGCCGAACTGTTGCAATCCTGCCCCGTTTACCGCGAGATTTATGACTCGCAGTTCAAAAAAGGGGGTGAGAACGCATGAAAGCCCCTAAAAAAAGCAAACAATTCAACAAGGAAACGGTTCGCCGCGTTCTTCGTTTGTTGCGCCCCGAACTTCCCTTTTTGCTTCTTTCGCTCCTATGCGCCGCGGTTTCTTCTGTCCTTTTGCTGGTCATTCCGCTTTTGACCGGAAACGCCATTGATTTGATGTTGGGCAAGGACAATGTCTATTGGAACGGCGTTGTCAGAATTGCCGTTCAAATCTGCATTTGTGTTGGCATTACCGCTTTGGCGCAATGGCTGATGAATGTTCTCAACAACCGCATGGTTTACGGCATGGTTTACCGGTTGCGCAAAGAAGCGTTTGCAAAATTGCAAAGTCTTCCCATTTCCTACCTGGATTCCCATTCTGTGGGCGAGATCGTCAACCGGATCATCACCGATGCCGAGCAGTTTACCGATGGACTTTTGCTTGGATTCAACCAATTCTTTACCGGAATCATCACCATTTGCGGCACCATTGGGATCATGCTGACCATTCAGCCGGCCGTTGCCGCGGTGGTCATTGTCATTACCCCGCTTTCCCTGTTTGTTGCCTCCTTTATTGCCTCTCGCACCTATACGCTTTTTCAAAAGCAATCCGAGGTCCGTGCGGAAGAGACCGCGATGATCGACGAATATATCGGCAATCATAAGGTGGTTGCGGCATTCGGGCAGGAAGAAACGGCGCAGAAACAGTTTGATGACATCAATCGCCGCCTGCAAAAATGCTCGCTCAAAGCCCTGTTTATTTCCTCTACTACAAACCCAAGCACCCGCTTTGTAAACAACCTGGTCTATGCCGGTGTTGCGCTGACAGGAGCGATGCTCTGCCTTCCGCTGGGAGCCGCCGCATTTACCATTGGACGCTTGACGGCATTTCTCTCCTACGCCACGCAATATACCAAACCTTTTAACGAAATTTCCGGCGTTGTTGCCGAAATACAAAACTCGCTTGCCTGTGCCGCCCGCCTGTTCAACTTGTTAGATGAACAACCGGTCCTGCCGGACGCGGAAAGTGCGATCGCTTTGCAATCGGTCGCCGGTGCGGTCACGCTCTCTGATGTTGCCTTTTCCTATACGCCGGATCGTGAATTGATCCGCGATCTCAACCTGCAAGTAAAGCCGGGACAACGCGTTGCCATCGTCGGCCCCACCGGCTGCGGAAAAACAACGGTCATCAACCTGTTGATGCGCTTTTATGATGTAGATAGCGGAAGTATTTGTGTGGACGGCAATGACATTCGTGCCGTCAAACGCGCTTCCCTGCGGGCATCCTGGGGCATGGTTTTGCAGGAGACCTGGCTTCGTGCCGCAACCGTGCGCGAAAACATTGCTATGGGAAAGCCGGACGCTACAACAGAGGAAATTGTAGCCGCGGCGCGCGCCGTTCATGCCGATTCCTTCATCCGCCGCCTGCCGCAGGGATATGACACCGTTCTGGGCGAGAACGGCGGCTCGCTCTCGCAGGGGCAAAAACAGCTTCTTTGCATTGCCCGCGTTATGCTTGCTCCCCCGCCCATGTTGATTTTGGACGAGGCAACCTCCTCCATTGACACGCGTATGGAATTGAAAATCCAAAACGCGTTTGCCGAACTGATGCGCGGAAGGACTTCCTTTATTGTGGCGCATCGGCTTTCCACCATCGAGGAAGCGGATATGATCCTCGTCATGCGTGAAGGACAGATCGTAGAGCAAGGAACACACGCACAACTGCTGAATGCCGGCGGGTTTTACGCACACTTATACAACAGCCAATTTGAAGAATAAATACCATACCGAGTTTTTTCTATAGGAGGGATTATGTTAACACTCCATCACATCGTAAAAGAATACACCACAGGGGACCAGACTGTCCGCGCGCTGGATGATGTTTCCATCCGGTTTCGCAGGCAGGAGTTTGTTTCGATCCTCGGTCCTTCCGGGTGCGGAAAAACCACGCTACTGAATATCGTTGGCGGTCTGGATCAATATACCAACGGTGATCTGATCATCAACGGGATCTCCACCAAGCAATATAAGGAGAAGCACTGGGACGCTTACCGCAACCATTCGGTTGGCTTTGTCTTTCAGAATTACAATCTGATCCCTCACCAAACGGTGCTTGCCAATGTGGAACTTGCGCTGACGCTTTCGGGCGTTTCGCGCGCCGAGCGCCGCGAGCGTGCGATCAACGCCCTCAAACAAGTGGGCTTGGAAGATCAAATACAGAAAAAGCCGAACCAAATGTCCGGCGGTCAAATGCAACGCGTTGCCATTGCGCGCGCTTTGGTGAATGATCCCGAAATCCTGCTTGCCGACGAGCCAACCGGCGCTTTGGACACCCAAACCAGCATTCAGATCATGGAGATTTTGAAAGAGATCTCCAAAACCAAGCTGATCGTTATGGTCACGCACAACCCCGAACTTGCCGAACAATATTCCACGCGCATCGTCCGCCTGTTGGACGGAAAGATCGTTGGAGACACCGCTCCCGTTCCTCTGGAAGAGGTTGATACTCCTGCCGCCCAACCGGAAGAAGAACGGCCCGAAAAGAAAAAGAAGAAGGCCAAACGCTCCATGTCCTTTTGGACGGCGCTCTCGCTTTCCTTTACCAACCTGCTGACCAAAAAAGGACGCACATTTATGACCTCGTTTGCCGGTTCCATCGGCATTATCGGCATTGCCCTGATTCTTTCGGTTTCCTCGGGTGTAAACAACTATATCAACTATGTCCAGCGCGATACACTGGCAAGCTACCCCATTCAACTGGAAGAAGAAAGCACCGACCTTTCTACTCTCATTACCACCATTATGGGCGCTCGCAACGAAAGCTCAAATGTCAAACACGACGGTGATTTTGTTTATGAGAGCAGTGTGATGGTGGACCTGATGAACTCGGTCAACAGTTTGGAAACCACACACAACGACCTTGCATCCTTCAAAAAATATATCGAAGGTCATCCCGAAAAGTTTGATTCCTATGTCAGCGCAACACAGTATTCCTATGACTTCCGCTGGCGGATCTTGACCAACGATACCTCCGGCGCAGTGATCAAATCCGATACGCAAGAACTGTTTGATGCGATCATGGGATCCGGCAACGGAATGATGAGCAATTCCATGATGTCATCCGGCTACCGGATCTGGCAGGAAATGCTGCGCGGCAAAGGCGATGAGCTTGTCAATTCTCTGATTCCGGAGGAATATGACCTGATCTACGGGAGCTGGCCGCAGAATTACAACGAGATCCTCTTAGTTGTTACCGAGGACAATACCATCAGCGATCTTTCCCTCTATGCACTCGGCTTGCGCACCAAAGACGAAATTTTGCAAACCATTCGCGATTATAACGACGGCAAGATCATTGACACTTCGGACAGTCGAAAATACACCTATGAGGAGATTTGCAACCTGCAATTCCGGCTGTATCTCGCATCAGAATGCTATGAGCAGGACGAAAACGGGATCTATATTGATTTGAGCGCGACTGAGGAAGGTCGGGCAAAGTTGTTCTATCCCAAAACAGACGGACTGCCTTTGAAGATCTCCGGCATCATCCGCCCGAAAGCTGACGCAACCTCCACCGTTCTTTCAGGCACATTGGTTTACACCGCCGCACTTGCGGACTATGCCCTGGAAAAAACGGCAGAGAATCCCCTTTTGCAGCAACAGCTGGACCATCCCGAAACCGATATTTTAACCGGAAAGCCCTTTAGCGGAAGCGACGAGGAGAAGATTGCCTCCGCAAAGGAGTACGAAAAATCCCTGCCCGAAGAAGAGCGTGTAGAATTGCGCAAACAGATTCTCTCCACACCGACAAAAGAGGAAATCAACGCAGAGATCAACAAACTCGACTACACCGCCTTCAAACAAGCCGGGATGGAGGAGATATTACAACAGTACGGCATTACCGACGAGGAAAGTTTTAACAACTACAAACCCTATCTTTCGGTTCTTTTAAGCGGCACCATCAGCCAAAACCTGAGTGAGTTTAAGTCAATGCAGCTTGCCGCAATGAGCGATGAAGAGATCCTTGACCAACCGATCAATGATGAACAATACCTTGCGCTTTACGAGAAAACCCTTTCCGAGGGCTATTCCGATTCCACTTTTAACGATATTCTAAAAGATTTGGGATATGTGGATGCAGATTCGCCAAAATCCATCTTCATTTATGCAAGCACCTTTGAAAATAAGGATCAAATTGCAAAACTGATTGATGAATACAACAAATCGGTTTCCGAAGAAAAAAAGATCGAATATACCGATTATGTTGCCCTGCTCATGTCCTCGATTACTACCATTGTCAACGCCATTACCTATGTTTTGGTGGCGTTTGTGGCAATTTCTTTGGTGGTTTCCTCTATTATGATCGGCATCATCACTTATATTTCGGTTTTGGAACGCACCAAAGAGATTGGTATTCTGCGTTCCATTGGCGCTTCGCGCCGGGATGTCGGGCGCGTGTTCAACGCCGAAACACTGATTATCGGCTTTGTTGCAGGAACGATCGGCATTGTAGTTTCCGTATTGTTGGATCAAATCATCAATATCATTCTCTACCGCTTGACCGATATTTCTAACCTGAAAGCCGTTTTGCCGCCTGTCGCGGCGCTCATTCTGGTTTTGATCAGCATGGGTCTGACTTTGATCGCCGGACTGGTCCCGGCAGGATTCGCCTCGCGCAAAAAACCTGTGGAAGCTTTGCGCAGCGAATAAACAAAAAACAAACAAAAAATCCGCGGGTTACCGGTTTGGTAACCCGCGGATTTTTTGGATCTATTTTAGTCGGCGTAAACGCTGACCTTCTTTTGATCCTTGCTGTAATGCTCAAACTTGACCTTTCCGTCAATCAAAGCGTAAAGTGTGTAATCTTTGCCGCAACCAACGTTCTCTCCTGCACGGATAGCAGAACCGCGCTGACGAACAATGATGTTGCCTGCCAAAACTGCCTGACCGTCAGATTTTTTGACGCCAAGACGCTTGGACTCACTATCGCGTCCGTTCTTGGTAGAACCAACGCCTTTTTTATGAGCAAAGAATTGCAAACTGAGTTTCAACATTCTTCATTTCCTCCTTTTTGTTGTGCGTGCGGATCAATCCTCGTAGGGGTGATCCTCAACCGAAACATCCAGATAGTCGCCATACTCTTCCAGCATATCGCCGAGCTGGCAATAATACCCCATGAAAATGCCCGAAACGGCATAGCGTTTGTAATCATCCGATTCAAACTCCGGCAGCGCCGCTTTGCAACGCACCGTAATTTCGGTATTGCCCTCGTTGATCTGATAATCCACCGATGAAGCGTATGCCACCTCGATGGTATTGACCAAAAACATGGTCATAGAGGAAAGCGCCGCGCAAAGGATATCATCCCCCGCCTCGCCAAATCCGGTATGTCCCTGTTCGCGGAAGCCGTAAAAGATTCCGTCGCTTCTGAAAAACACGATTTTTGTCATGTCATTTTCTGATACCCGAAACGGGATCAGCCCTCGATCTTCAAGATCTGAACTTTGGTGAACGGCTGACGATGACCGATCTTTTTCTTCTCGTTCTTCTTGGACTTATACTTGAAGACAACGATCTTTTTGCCCTTGCCGTTTTTGAGCACTTTGGCAGTTACTTTTGCGCCCTCCAGGGTGGGTGCGCCAACCTTGAAGCCATCATCACCCGAAATTGCCAGAACGCTTTCAAAAGCGATTTCTGCGCCTTCTTCGACATCCAGCTTTTCAACGAAGATGATGTCCTGCTCGGTTACCTTATACTGCTTTCCGCCGGTTTCAATCACTGCAAACACGAAAAGCACCTCTCTTTCTTATAGACTCGCTGACACGATGGCGGCGCCTTTTTCGGGCGCACTTAAAAGAAGCCATTTTCAAGCGGCTATTTATTATAGCATACATTCAAAACATTTGTCAAGCGTTTTTTCAAAAAATATTCCGTTTTTTTATAATTATAAGATATGATCGCCGTTATGAAACGGTTTGAGCAATGCCGATAAAGGAAGGAATACCGTATTGCGTATCCACGATCATATACACAAACGGGCGATCCAGATACACTTGCTTCCAAACGGGGGGCGGTGCCGCGCTGGTATTCTTCATCTCGCCCCAGGTAACGGCGGCCGCTTTGGTCCCGCTCCGGTCAAGTTCAAGATAGGTCTTTTGGAAAACGCCGGAGAGATATAAACTCTCCCCGCCGTAGGTCCCCATTGGCAAAAAGTTGGCGGTCCCGGTAAAAGCTTCGGTCATACCCATGGATTTGAGAATATCGGTCAATTCGATAGAGGATTCGGTTTTGAATTCGGGGATTTTGGTTTTTACAACCGTTTCCTGTTTGTTGTTCCAGACCGAAAGCCACTCTTCGCCGGTGAGCGATTCGGCAAGTGTGGTGGCGCCGGTTCCGGCATCCTTGGGCAAAAGCCCTACAAAGGCATAGTCGCCGCCTTTATAATATTTAACAACGCCCTCAAAGGTTTCCCCTTCCAGATATAAGGATTCGGTAGAACTCAAAAAGGTTACCGTTTCCCGTTCTCCTTTGGCGGTTGTAAACTGCCCTTCGGATACCTGTGAATCCTCGTATTCGTTTTCCCATTTCCCGTCAAACACAAGCGCATTGATCAAATACATCATGCTGGAGGTGTCCAATTCTTCAATGATCTTTTTGATCATTCCATCGGTATGCCTTTCGCACCAGGCGTTGATCTCTTTGACCGTTTGCTGGTCAAAATCGACGGCATACGCCTGTGCGGCATACCAATCGGCAACCGTTTGCAGGAAGGAATCGTTGATTTTCAACGCCTCACTGTTGCGGAACCAAACCGAATTTGCCAGTTCCAATTTTGTATTCTCATCACTTGGCAGTTCCAGCGCATAACCCAACAGGGCCGGATTGAGATCCTCCGGCGCCATACCGAGCACCCTGCTCATCTGCTCCCTGGTTTCTTCCCCCGCTCCGTTGACGATCAACGCCAAACAATACATGGCGGAAAGCGGTGACAACAGTTGATTTTTGCTTGTGTCCAGCGAGCAAATGGTCTGTTTGAGCAAGGCAAACGCAAACTGCGCCATTTTTGCACTGAAATCTTCCGGCAGTGCAAGAGATTTCACAGTTCCGGCTTTGAGCGGCAAGAATGTTTCGGAGTCCCCGAAATATTCTTTGAGTAAATTGGTGCTCCGGACGGTAGGCTGCATTTGGCAGGATACGGTCAAAAACAACAAAACGACTGCTAAAAACAAGCAACAAACCGAAAGAAACTTTTTCATTTCAACACCTCCGAAAATGCTTTGGGTAACGCCGCGACGGTATCCGACGCGACCATGGAAAAGGCATTGCTTTCCCGCTCGGCGATCTCGCCGGCAAGGCCTGCCAAAAAGGCGCCGGAAGCAACTGTAAGCGCCGTTGGCGGCAAATATCCGAGCAACCCGACCAAGACGCCGGAAAGCACATCTCCGCTGCCTGCAGTCGCCATGCCGGCACAGCCGCGGTCGCTTTGGTAAACGGTTTTTCCATCGGTAATGGTGGTAACCGAACCTTTCAATAGCAAAATCACACCATGCTCGGCGGCAAAAGATCTTGCAAGTTCTACAGGATGCGCCAAGATCTCGGCTACCGGCTTTCCCGAAAGGCGGGAAAACTCCATGGGGTGCGGCGTTAAAATGACGGTGCCCTGTTTTTGCGAAAGCAGTTCAAGACCTTCATCGGCAAGCGTATTCAGCGCGTCGGCATCCAAAAGAAGTGTTCCGGAATAACGGCAAAACAGATGCTTCAAAATATTGGGATATTCCGGCGATCTTCCCCAACCCATACCAACTGCAACGGCGCGTTTTCCGGCAAGGAAGGAGTCCAGAACGACGGGATCGAACAACATTTTGCCCTCCGCATCCGACACCGGAAACAGCGTGCTTTCCAAAAGGTAGGGTGCAACTGCCGGTGCAAGCGAAGCCGGAACGCCCAGCGTTACCACTCCGCACCCCGACCGCATTGCCGCGGCACCGAGGTTTGCCAATTTTGCGGCACCTGAATAGCACAAACTACCGCCCAAAATGCCCACATATCCGAACATTCCCTTGTGCGAATCCCACGGGCGTGTTCCGAGAACCGTTTTAACGTCCTCGATCTTCAAAAGTTGACGATCGTTTTTCATTGTTTTTTCTCCATTGCGTCGGCGGCAAACCTCGCCGGCAACAATTCACCGAGCCGGAAGGTGCGAATTTCCTTGCCGCACCCGATCAAAATGCGAAAATCATCCCGGCAAAACTCGCGCAAAGTCTGCCGGCAGATGCCGCAGGGCGAAAAGAAGGTGTTTGCCGGCTCATTGGCTTTGCCGCCAACAACGGCAAGCGCGCAAAAATCCCGGTTTCCTCCGGCGATCGCCGCAGCGATCGCCGCGCGCTCAGCGCAAATGGTTGCGCCAAACGAAGCGTTTTCCACATTGCAACCGGTAACGACCGTGCCGGTCTTCAAGAGAAGCGCCGCGCCAACAGTATAGCCCGAATAGGGCGCATAGGCGTTTTTGCGCGCGTTCTCGGCAAGCATCATCAATTCCGAATCTGTCATATTTTTATTCCTGTTCTTTCAAAAAGTTTTCCGCGGTTTGCAGGGCGATTTCCGCCATCTTTCCAAAGCCGGTCTGCCGCCGGGAAGCGGGCAGACTTTCGCCGGTAAAAACATGGTCGGAAACCGTGCAAATGGCAAGCGCTTTCTTCCCTGCACGCATGGCATTCCGATAGAGCGCCGCGGCCTCCATTTCCACTGCCAGATTTCCCATTTGGGCAAACTTTTTGTTTGCGTCGGGATCTTCATTGTAAAACCAATCGGTCGAAACAAGGTTGCCTACATGGAACGGCACCTTTTCCTTTTGGCAAATGGAAACCGCCGTTTGCAAAAGCCGGTCATCACAAAACGGTGCGGTCGCCGTTCCCGCCTGCGATGGATCAATATACGAAGAATTGGTGAACGCACATTTTCCAAGAATAATGTCCTCGGGATGCACCTGCGGCTGCAAGCCGCCGGCACTGCCAACACGAATGATCGCGTCCACATCAAAAAAGTGAAACAATTCGTAACTGTAAATGCTGATAGACGGCATTCCCATACCGCTTGCCATTACCGAAACGGTCTTTCCCTGCCATTTGCCGGTATAACCCTGAATACCGCGCACATTGTTGACAAGAACGGGGTTTTCCAAATAGGTTTTTGCAATAAACTCCGAGCGGAGCGGGTCTCCGGGCATCAGCACAACGCGTCCGAAATCCTCCGGCTTTGCGTCGATATGCGGTGTTGGGTAGTTTGCCATTTCAAAGTCCCCTTTCCTTAACGATCCTGACGATCGAACTGGTGCCCAGGCGAGAGGCGCCAAGTGCCAACATGGTTTCGGCATCCTCGATCGAGCGGATGCCACCCGCGGCTTTGATCTGCAATCCCGCCGGAACATAAGCGGCAAACAACGCAATGTCCTCAGGAGTTGCTCCACCGGTGGAAAAGCCGGTGGACGTTTTGATAAAATCGGCGCCGCTGTTCCCTACGATCTGGCACATTTTGATTTTTTCTTTCTCGGTCAACAAACAGGTTTCTATAATCACTTTCAAAATCTT
>CAMOHW010000010.1 GCA_946615525.1 uncultured Clostridia bacterium
TCGGTTATTTTTATGCACATCATTGAGATAGGAAAAGGAAACGATCAATGGATAACAATGAAGTAAATGTAAACGAGGCCAATCAGTCCGGCATTTCCTTGCGTCTTTTGTGGGACGTTTTTAAGCGTTGCTGGTATTGGATGCTTTTAGGGGCAGTATTAATGGGCGGACTTTCGCTTTGGTATTTCAACAAGCGGTTTGTCCCGGTGTATTCTGCTACCTCTTATTTCTATATTTCTAATGTTGCAAAAACCACCAGTCTGTATTCCAGCGCAATGATCGACGGCGCAGAATCTATGGCGGAAGTCATTGCCACTGTCGTTCCTCAGAGTGATGAACTGGCAGAGACCATTGTCAAAGTCGTCAAAGAAAATGCGTATTCCGGCAATGCGTCCGACGATTCCGTTGAAGAGATCATCGGTCTTTTGGAGCAAGAACACGACGTCAACAATTTTGTTGAATTGATCCAACAGAAGATCGACAATGGCATTGCAGGGAAGAAGCTGTCATCCAACGTCTCTCTTTCCACACTTTCCAAAGGGGAAGTGCAAAGAATGATCTCGGCTTCCAGCGAAGGCGCGGTTTTGGAAATCAAAGTCACCAGCACGGATCAAAATAAGGCATATTATGTTGCCATGGCAATGGAAGATTGGCTGCCGCGTTTCTGTGATGCCGTGAACAATCAACCGGATGCAATGTCGCTCACACATGAGCCTCAGACCATGAAGGTCATTCACAATGCGAGCGGTGCGGGATCTGCAAACAGCAAGTCGGATATTTACCGCTATCCGTTGTTCATCACCATTTTTGTTGCAGTTGCTATTTATGGCATATTCCTGCTGCTGGTCATTATGAACACCACCGTTTATTCTGCCGCAGACATCAAAGCCATTTCTCCCAAATATTCTGTCATTGGTTCTATCGAACACTGGGCGTTGGACGAAGAAAAGAAGTGGGGACGCAAAGCAAAGCGCAAAGCGGACCGTCTTGGAACCTATGTGGATCAAAAGTTGATCCTGCGCGAAAAAGCGCCGTTCCGTGTTCAGGAAGGGTTCCACGAACTGCGTACCAACGTTGTCTTCTGCGCTGCCGGTGAAAAAGGATGCACCATTGGTATTGCGTCTTCAATCGCCGGAAGTGGTAAGAGCTTTGTACTTGCAAACCTTGCCGTTTCGCTTTCCAAATTGTATGATAAAAAGATCCTTTTGGTGGATGGTGACCTTCGTCGCCCGATGGTCCACAAGATCTTTTCGCTCCCCAATAAAGTCGGTTTCAGTAACCTGATTGCCGGTATGGATGTCAATGAGGAAGATCTGAAACATTCTTACGATCGTTTGGATGTCATCACCGCCGGAACGCTTCCTCCCAACCCCATTGATCTGCTTTCCAGCCCGCGCACAAAGGAACTGCTTAAAAAGTGGAAGAGCGAGTATGACTATATTTTGATCGACCTTCCTCCGGTTGGCGAAGTTGCCGATATGTTTGCTATTTCGGATATGGTTTCCGGTTATATCTATGTGGTTCGTTCCGGCTATATCGACAGCCGCGTTCTGCGCGACACCACCGAAACCATCCTCAGCAAGGATGCAAAGATCTTCGGTTATGTGGTCACCGATGTTCACCCCGAACGCACCGAGGGATATACCAGACACAGCCATTACTATCGGTATTATAAATACGGTTATTACAACCGTTACAAGTCCTATGCAAGTTATGCGGACGCAGTGACCGATGGTGACGGCTCCAAAAATGAGAAACAAGAAAACGAGAAAAAATAAAAAGAATCCAAAATAGAACGCAACCATGGCTCAAACGGGTCATGGTTGCATTTTGAACAAGAATTAGCAGTTGCTAACTACGGAAAGGAGGAGACCGATGGAACAATATCAAATCAGCGGCATGAGTTGTGCCGCCTGCTCGGCAAGAGTGGAAAAAGCGGTTTCGGCGGTTCAGGGTGTTACCTCCTGTTCGGTCAGCCTTCTAACCAATTCCATGGGCGTGGAGGGAAGCGCAACTCCGGAGGCGATCATTGCCGCAGTGGAAGCGGCAGGATACGGTGCCAAACAAAAGGAAAGAGAAAGAAAGGCACCGGAGGGAGAACTCCCGGATCGCGAAAGCCCGGTACTTTTCCGGCGGCTCGTCTGGTCGGTCGCGTTTTTGGTTCCGCTACTCTATCTTTCCATGGGGCATTCCATGTGGGGGGCTCCTTTGCCGCCTGTTCTGGAGCGAAATCCCATTGCCATTGGCATCTTGCAACTGCTTCTTTCGGCGATCCTCATGGTCATCAACCAAAAGTTCTTTATCAGCGGTTTCAAAGGAGTCATTCACCGCGCGCCCAACATGGATACACTGGTATCCCTTGGCGCACTGGCTGCTTTTGGATATAGCGTTTATGCGCTGTTTGCGCTTTCGAGCGCAGTCATAGCGAAAAATGACGCTGCCGCGCAGTCCTATTTGCATGGGTTCTACTTTGAATCTGCCGGCATGATTTTGACTTTGATTACGCTCGGGAAACTCCTGGAAGCAAAGGCCAAAGGGAAAACCACCAATGCACTTCGTGCCTTGATGCAACTTGCACCCCAAACCGCCATTTTGGAGCGGGAGGGAACGGAAATTGAAGTTCCCGTTACACAGGTGCAGGTCAACGACATTTTTCTTGTCCGTCCGGGCGGCAAGATCCCGGTGGACGGTATCGTTTTGGAGGGGAGCGGAGCCATTGACGAATCCGCCCTGACCGGAGAGAGTATGCCGGGGGACAAAACCGTTGGCGACCGCGTCTTTGCGGCAACCATCAATCGTTCGGGTTATCTCAAATGCCGGGCTACGGACGTAGGGGAAGACACCGCACTTTCCAAAATCATTCAAATGGTCAGCGATGCGTCTGCCACCAAAGCGCCAATCGCCAAGGTCGCGGATCGCGTTGCGGGTATTTTTGTTCCGGTGGTGCTTGGCATAGCGCTCGTTACGCTCGTGGTTTGGCTGCTCGTAGGCCAAACGGCGGGATTTGCATTGGCGCGCGCCATTTCGGTACTGGTCATCAGTTGCCCGTGCGCCTTGGGGCTTGCAACTCCCGTTGCAATTATGGTAGGGAGCGGTGTGGGGGCAAAGAGCGGTATTTTGTTCAAAACGGCCTCTGCCCTGGAAGCAACCGGACGCGTTACAACGGTCGTTTTGGATAAAACCGGAACGGTAACTACCGGGAATCCGACCGTTACCAACCTTGCACCTGCGCATGGCTTTTCGGAGGAAACTCTGCTTTCGTTTGCTGGCGCGTTGGAAGCAAAAAGCGAACACCCTTTGGCAAAAGCGATTTTGGAAACCGTCCGAAAAAAGGAACTCCCCATCGGACAGGTAGAGGATTTTACCGCTCTTTCAGGGAGTGGAGTGACCGCAAACATTGATGGCATCCCCCTTTGGGGCGGCAATCAGAAAACGGTTACCGCATACGCCGCATTTGATGAAAAACTCCTTTTGCAAGCCGAAGAATGGGCAAAAGAAGGAAAAACGCCGCTGTTTTTTGCAAAAGGCGATCATGCCGTGGGCATCATTGCCGTTTCGGATGTTCCAAAACCCGAAAGTGCCGGGGCGATCCGGGAGTTGAAAGACTCCGGACTGCGTGTTGTGCTGTTGACAGGCGACAATCGACAAACCGCTTCCGCCATTGCAAAGGCGGCGGGGATCGAGGAAGTGATCGCCGAGGTCCTGCCCGAGGAGAAGGCAGGGGTGATTCGCCGCCTGCAATCCGAGGGCGAAAAGGTTGCCATGGTCGGCGACGGCATCAATGACGCTCCCGCATTGACGGCGGCGGATGTCGGGCTTGCCATTGGCGCGGGGACCGATGTTGCCATTGACGCGGCGGATGTGGTTTTGGTGCAAAGCCGGCTTTCGGATGTTCCCCGGGCGCTTCGCATTGGCAAAAAGACCTTGCGGAACATCAAAGAAAACCTGTTTTGGGCGTTTTTCTATAATGTCATTGGCATCCCGCTTGCGGCGGGCGCATGGTATGCTTGGAAGGGCTGGTTGCTCAACCCGATGTTCGGCGCGGCGGCAATGTCGCTTTCCAGTTTTTGTGTTGTTATGAACGCTCTGCGCCTCAATTTACTCCAACGATATCGGAAAACAGAAGAAACAAAGAGGGAAGAATCCATGAAAGAAATCTTAAAGATCGAAGGCATGATGTGCGGACATTGTGAGTTGCATGTCAAAAAAGCGTTGGAGGCAATCCCAACGGTGGAAAGTGCCTGCGTTAGCCATACCGAGGGAACTGCCGTAGTCACTTTGACCGCGCCTACCGATCGCGAAACTTTTGCAAAAGCGATCTCTGACGCCGGTTATGAATTGAAATGATCTCCAAAGAGGACCGCAAGGTCCTCTTTTTTTGATAAAAAATGAGAAATCTTCTCAAATTGTATTGACAAACATAAAACTGCGTGGTAAAATCATATCTGTTCGAGAAAATGAGAATGATTCTCAAAAGCAAAGGAAACAAACATGAAACAATATAAGACCGAGGGAAGGGAAAAACTCATCTCCTTCCTTTCCCAAAATCCAGACCGGCATTTTACCGCCGAGGAAATTTGTTTTGCCGTCCACGGTGGAAAAGCGGCGCAGAGCAGTGTTTATCGTCACTTGACCGAACTTTGCGAGGGCGATGTTGTGCGAAAGTTCCGGGACGAGGCGACGGCGAAGATCCGCTATCAATACGTTGGCGGTTCTTGCAACTGCCGCAACCATTTTCACGCCAAATGCGTTGTTTGCGGGAAAATTGAACACCTGGATTGCGGAGATTCCGAGGAGTTTGCCGCACACTTGTTAGAGGAACACGGCTTTTCCATCGATTGCGGTCAATCCTTGCTCTATGGCGTTTGTGCCGCTTGCAAAAAGGGAGCGCGGGTATGATTGATGTGATTCTGGATACCTTGTTGGATGCGGCAAAACTTTTGCCCTTCCTCTATCTCGCATATCTTTTGATGGAGTTTTTGGAACACCATGCCGGCGGCAAAACCGAGCGGCTGTTGGCAAAATCGGGTAAGATCTCGCCCTTGTTCGGCGGATTATTCGGCTTGGTTCCGCAGTGTGGTTTTTCGGCGGCGGCAAGCGAACTTTACGCCGGACGGCTGATCACCACCGGCACATTGATCGCCGTTTTTCTTTCCACCTCGGATGAAATGTTACCCATTATGATCTCGCACGGGATTTTCCCCTGGAAACTGCTTCTTTCCAAATTGGTCATCGGCATTCTGGCGGGATTTGTGATTGATTTGATCACCGGGCTCTTCCGCAAGAAACATCCTGCGGTGGATGAAGGAAAAATTGAGGATATTTGCGAGCGTGAGCATTGCAACTGCGGCGATCACATCGCGCTTTCGGCGCTCAAACACACTTTGCGCATTGTGGCGTTTTTGCTTTTGATCATCTTTTTGCTCAATACCGCCGTGTATTTTATCGGGGAAGAGCGGCTTGCCGCATTTGTTGGAACCCGCAGGGTTCTTGCCAACCTGCTTTCGGCGTTGATCGGGCTGATCCCCAACTGTGCCTCCAGCGTGGTCCTGACCGAACTGTATATCAAGGGCGCGTTAAGCGTTGGCGCATTGCTTTCGGGGTTGTTGGTCAATGCCGGAGTCGGGCTGTTGGTCCTGTTCCGCAACAATCGCCCCTTGCGCGATTCTTTCCGCATCCTTGCCATCCTGTTTGGCATCGGGCTTTTTGTCGGACTTTTGATCGATCTGACTCCGCTTGCCGGATGGTTGCAATAAAAACAGAGCCGCGTTTTGGCAACGCGGCTCTGTTTTTATTTTTTGCGGAAGATCTCCAAAATCTTAAAGCGCACTTTGTAAACCGGCTTTTCGTTCTCGGTAATGATTTTATATTGGCTTGGCGTCAACCCAACCGAAATAAAGGTGTCTTCCGCCTCTTTTTTGGAAACGGTTGCCGCCGCGCGGCAGATGGGCGGGAACAAACAGCACCACCAGTTGTGTCCTTCTGCGTCACCAATCAAAACCCGCATGGAAAGATAGGTCCCTGCAGGGAAACAAAAACTGTCATAGGTTCGCTCGGGGTATTCTTCCTCATCAAAATCGATCGAAACCGCATCCTCGTGTCCGGATGCTACCAAAACTGCTTTTGCCGTTTCGGTCAATTCTGCAATGTGTTCGCGCAGGATCGTTTCGGCTTCATCGCGTGTGGCGCAGTTTTCCAAAAGCGGTGCAGTAACATCCAAAATCGCATCGCGCACCTCCAGTTTTAATGCCTGATCTTCCTCGGAATCCGAGTTTGCCAGAATGTGCAGCCGGACAACCGAATCGTAAACCTCTTCTTCGCCGTGGACGGGAAACAGTCCCACGAACAAAAAAAGCGAAACTACAACCAGGATTGCCGCAATCATCTTTTTCATAAAAAATCCTCCCAAAAGGCGTTTGATTCCATCATGCACCGTTTGGGAGGACTTTATTCAATTTTCGGTAAAAATTTCCAAAGAATGGAAAAAATCAGGGCTTGTCCGTTTCATCTTCATCCGGTTCCGAGATTTCCAAATGGTTCAGAATCGAGGCAATGTGTGCGCCGTAGGCAATAGAGGAATCGCGGTGGAAGGAAAGCTCGGGGGTGATGCGCAAATTCAGCGTTCTGGCAAGTTCGCGGCGGATGTATCCGCTTGCCGCTTTCAGTCCTTGCTGAACCTCTTTTTCATCTCCGGAGAGAAAGGAATAGTAGATTTTTGCATATTTCAAATCGGGAGTGACCTCGGCGGCGGTAACGCTCAAAAAGGCGTCCTGCACGCGTGGGTCTTTTACATTCCGCATAATGTTCATCAGTTCTTTTCGCATTTCTTCGTTGATGCGATCTCTTCTATATCTTCCCATTCGTTAAAAATCCTTTCTTACTTTGCAGAAAAAAACGGCATACAGCCGTTTTTTTGAGTTGAGATCATCCTTCTTCGCCGTCAATTTCGCTCAAATCTTCAATATCGGTATCCTCAAATGTTTCATCGGCATCCAAAAGGTCGCTTTCTTCGGTTTGCGGATCCTTTTTCATAAACTTTTTATAAATCACGCAGGCAATTGCGGCAATTGCGGCAAAAAACATCAAGCACGATAAAAATGCCGAAACGCAGGACTTCTTTTCTTTCATGGTCATCCCTCCTGTTCAAATTCTTTTCAACCATAGTATATCATGGAAACCAGCGTTTTACAATACTTTTTCAAATTTTTTTTCTTCTTTTGTTTTCTATTGATTTTTTGCGCATTTTGTGATAGGATAAAAGAAAGACCGCGCGAAAGGAGAAGTTTGTTATGACCTATCGGGAAATCGTTGCCAAATTGCAAAAAGCGGGCATTGAAAGTGCCGAATGGGATGCCGGTTTGCTGGTCGAACATTTTTGCCACCTTTCGCGAGAGGAGATCATGCAAGATCCGGAGCGCCGATTTTCATCCCCGGAACTTCTTTCTGCGGTCGAGCGGCGTGCCGGACGCTTTCCGCTCCAATATCTGTTGGGCGAATGGGCTTTTTATCGGCAGACCTATCGCGTTGCCCCCGGCTGCCTGATCCCGCGCTCGGATACCGAGATCCTGGTGGAGGAGGCAATTCGCAAACTCCCGAAGGGTGCATTTTTTGCAGATCTTTGCACCGGCAGCGGATGCATTGCCATTTCCATTCTCTGCGAGCGCAAGGATACCACCGCCATAGCCGTTGACCTTTCGGAGGATGCCTTACAAATCGCCGCCGAAAATGCCGAACGCAATGGCGTCCGCGACCGTCTGATCCTCAAAAAAGCGGACCTGATCACCGTGAAACCGGAAGAATGGGGAAGCGAATTGCCCATGCCGGATGCGATTTTCTCTAACCCGCCTTATATTCGCACCGGCGACCTTGTCGACCTTTCGCCGGAAGTTGGCGCCGAACCGCGCATGGCACTGGATGGAGGAGAAGACGGCTTGATCTTTTACCGCCGCCTGTTTCCCATTGCGCAGGAGTGGCTCCAGCCGGAGGGCTTTTGTCTGTTTGAGATCGGGTATGATCAGGCAAAGGATATTCAAGCCCTTGCCCGAAATCGGTTTGCTTCCTGCCGCATTTTGCGTGACTTTGGCGGAAACGATCGTGTAGCCGTGCTGGAAAAACCGATTTGATCGCCGCGGCATATATTAAGAGAGGAGCCCGATCGGGGGTTCCTCTCATTTTTTGTGCCGGGGGAGGTCGGATATGAAAATTGTGGTTTTGGCAGGTGGGAACAGCACCGAGCGGGAAGTTTCACTATCTTCGGGAGCGCGTATTGCGGGTGCTTTGCGCGAAAATGGGCATCGCGTTTTGCTTTTGGACCTCTGTCTGGGAATTGATCTGCTTCCGGACGATATCGACCAACTGTTTACCGGGATGCCTGCACAGGAAACGACATCAAATCTGTTGCGCTCGGAAGAATCGGTATTGCCGAGTGAGGAACCGATCGGGGCGAATGTAGCCGAACTTTGCCGGGCGGCGGATCTCGTCTTTTTGGCATTGCACGGCGGGATCGGTGAGGGCGGTATTTTGCAGGCGTTTCTGGAGTGCAACGGGGTAACTTATACCGGGAGCGACGCGGTTGGCAGTATGCTCGCCATGGACAAAGACCTTTCCAAACGGATCTTTCGCGCGTCGGGTGTCCCAACGCCCGAGTGGGTGCTTTTTGATGCCGAAGAACAATCGTTCAGCGGCTCTTTGGAGTCGGTCGGTTTCCCATGCGTGGTCAAACCGGCAAACGGAGGTTCCAGTGTGGGCGTTTCTTTTGCAAAAAATGAAAAAGACCTTTTTGCGGCGCTGGAAAATGCCGCGCCGCTTTGCCGCTATCTTTTGGTGGAGCGTATGATTCGCGGTAGGGAACTGACCATCGGCGTGCTGGGGGAGAGGACTTTGCCGACGGTAGAGATTTTGCCGCCGGACGGCGTTTACGATTATCAAAACAAATACAACGGCAAAACGCGCGAACTTTGCCCTGCGGATTTGCCGCCGGAGATTTGCGAACGCATCCGGTCGCTTGCCCTTTGCGCCTTTCGCGCCTTGCGTTTGCGGGATTATGCAAGATTTGATTTTTTGCTGGATGCCGACAACCGTTTATGGTGTTTGGAAGGAAATACCCTGCCGGGAATGACGCCGACCAGTCTGTTTCCAAAAGAGGCGGAAACACTTGGCATTTCCTATGGGGCACTTTGTGAACTTTTGGCGCAATTGGCAAACAAAAGAGCAGCACCGTAATGGAAAAACGGACTTGACAAAAATAAATAAAAGTGTTATAATAAATAAAATTCTGGCAAATCGGCTCTCAATTTTGCAAGTTTATTTTTGGGAGTAAAAAAGTAAAAAGAAGGATGATTTCATGTTTAAAAAACCGTTGCGTATGCGCTACCGCAAAATGCTGTTGGGGTTGTTTGATATTTCTTGCTTTGTGGTTGTTGCGGCATTGTATTTTTTGACAGCCAAACTGGATAAACATATTCCGATCGAATATGTCAGCGATTTCGTGATCGATTGTCTGACTCTGCTTGTTTGGATCTTGATCATTCGGATCATTTCCGGAACCTATTTCAAAGTCTGGCGCTATACCAATACCAATTCTTTGCTCATGCTGGCAATTTCGGATGCACTGGGCGGCATTTTTGCCGCAATTACCTGCATTGTCGTTCTCAAAAGACTTGTTCTTCACGTTGAACCGAGCATCTGGCTGTTCATTGTCATTGCATCCCTCAACTCTCTTTTGACATTGGTTTCCCGTTTTGTTTATCGGATCGTTTACAAATACATCGACAGCAGGAATGTTCCTGAAGGGGGAAAAAAGGCACCTTCCAACCGTATTCCGGTTGCCATTGTCGGTGCCGGTCAAAACGGATATAATTTGGCGCATGAATTGCTTTCGGGCAGATATTCCAACTACAAGCCGTTGTTCTTTATTGACACCGATAATTCCAAGGTCGGCAGTCTTGTGGCAAACCTGAAAGTATATCCCGAGAACGAGGCGGTATTGGACCTGATCCGGGAGCAGGGAGTTGCTGAGATCTTCATTGCCGTAACCGGTTTGGACGATACCAAAGCAACCAACATCTATCATTTTTACAGCCGCACTTCCTGCAAAATCAAGATTTATGATACCGAAGTGCGTGATATGGGCGAAAAAACCGGACCGCGCAAACTGCGTGAGTTCCGCGTAGAGGATTTGCTGTTCCGCAAGTCCATCCATTTTCTGGAAGGCAAAGCACGCGATTTTTACACCGGAAAAGTAGTTATGGTCACCGGTGGCGGCGGCTCTATCGGCAGCGAGATTTGCCGCCAGGTTGCAGCTTGCGAGCCAAGGCAGCTCATCATTTTGGATATTTACGAGAACAATGCCTACGATATTCAGCAGGAACTTGCTTTCCAGTACGGAGCAAAACTGGATTTGCGTGTTGTCATTGCCTCGGTGCGTGACCGGGAGCGTATGGAAGCTGTCTTTTCGGAACTTCGTCCGGAAATCGTATTCCACGCAGCGGCGCACAAACACGTGCCTTTGATGGAGAATAACTCCTGCGAGGCGATCAAGAACAATGTTTTCGGCACCAATAACACTGCCGATATGGCGGAAAAATACGGCACTCAGAAGTTCATTCTCATTTCTACCGATAAAGCGGTCAACCCCACCAATGTCATGGGCGCTTCCAAGCGGTTGTGCGAAATGGTGGTCCAGTCCCGCAAGGATAGCAAGACCGCGTTTGCGGCAGTCCGTTTCGGCAATGTGCTTGGCTCAAACGGATCGGTTATTCCGCTGTTCCGCAAGCAAATTGCGCAGGGCGGTCCCGTTACCATCACCGACCGTCGCATCATCCGCTATTTTATGACCATTCCGGAGGCAAGCCAACTGGTTATGCAGGCAGGCGCCATGGCAAAGAGCGGGGAACTCTTCGTTTTGGATATGGGCAAGCCGGTTTTGATCTATGACCTTGCCGTCAACATGATCCGCCTTTCCGGATTTGTCCCCAATCAGGATATTGAGATCAAGGAAATTGGTCTGCGCCCCGGCGAAAAGCTTTATGAAGAGCTTTTGATGAAGACCGAAAACCTGGATAAGACCGAAAACAACCTGATTTTCATTGAGCGCGATCAGCCGCTTTCTCGCGAGGAATTGCAGGCAAAACTCAACCTTTTGGCAAGGGTGGTCAAGGAAACGCAGGGAAAGATCAACGCCCAGCAGATCAAACAGGCCATCAAACAGGTCGTTCCCACCTTCCGCGATCCGGACGAGGTCAATCGCAACGCGGCCGAATCGGAAGAGATGAAACTCTGCCAAAAATAATCAATTCCCCAAGCGTTCCCCCCTACTGAGAAATAAAAGGAGTTGGAAAGTATGCAATTACAGGAATCCGGCGAGATGTATCTGGAGTCCATTTTGATCTTGTCCGAACAGAAAGGGATCGTCCGTTCCATTGATGTTTGCGACTATATGGGATTTAGCAAACCGAGCGTTAGTCGCGCCATTCATCTGTTGGAGGACGGCGGATACCTGACTGTTGACGAAAAGGGATTTTTGAAATTGACCGCCGTTGGTTCGGAGGTCGCCAAAAAGATCTATGAGCGTCATCGTGTCCTGACCGAGATCCTCTGCTATCTTGGAGTGGATCGCGAAACCGCGACTGACGACGCCTGCAAGATGGAGCATGTCATCAGCGATCAAACATTTGAAACGCTCAAAGCGCGGCTCGCACATTTGAATCTGTTTTAAAAAAACCGCCGAAAGGCGGTTTTTTTTGCAAGTGATTGTCTTTTTCCTTTCATTTTTTGTCCCCCGTTTCATAAAAAGAGAGCTTTTGGAATAGATAATAAAAAAGCTTTGAAAGGAGGGCATAGAATGGAAAACGAGTGCTTTCGAACAGGAGCAACGATCAAAGAGGATTTTCGGATCCTGGTCAAATGCGAGGTGGAAATGCAGTTACCAAAAGACATCCCGCTGATCATGCCTTTTTATCAAAAAATGGGTGATGCCGCAATTCGCTGGAGCCGGGAGCAGTTGGGGGAAAAGACGCGAAAAGAATATGCTTCCTTGCCGGATCTGTGGGCAAAAGCGCGCTTTCTTCCGGTCTATTTCCGCTTGCAGGGAGCACCTGCTTTTGAGGACGCTGACCATTTGGTCATGGTTTGTCACTCGGTACTTTCGCAGGGCAATGAGCGCTTGATCCGTCGATCGGCGCAGGTTTGGAATAAACGGGAGGGAACGGTACTCTCCGACCGCCTTGTTTTGCGCCGCTTTTGCAAGGGAAAATGCAAGAAACCGAGGGGATTTCATGCAGATGGATGCTATCCTTGCGGCGGGGAAATGATATTTTTTCGGAACCCGACAGCAAAAGCACCTTTTTCCGAACAAAAAATCAAGTTTTTTCAGTCAATCATATGAAAAAATGACAAAAAATACTTGCAAATCAAATTATATTATGTTATAATAAACTTTGTTATATTTTTGATAATCTCAAAACCTTTGGTTTCGATTGGCGCTTTTATGGCAATCGGATCCATAGAAAGGCATGGGTAAACAAATGTCAAAAGAAATTTTGGAAAAGATTCGGGAAGCGGAAGCCGAAGCTGACCGCATCATTGCCGCCGCAGAGGCAAAAGCCGCAAAAATGCGGGCTGAAGCGGAAGCAAAAGGGCAAAAGACCTGCGAAACTGCCGAGGCAAAAGCGACCGAAACTTTCAAAAAGGCAATGGCTGACGCCAAAATCCAGGCAGACGCTCTGACCGCCGAAGCGGTAAAAGATTCACAGGCCGAAGCGGATGCCGTTTTGAAGCAGGCAAAGGAAAAGGTGCCGGATGCCAAGCAAGTGGTGATTGGAGGGTTGGAAGCAAAATGTCGGTAAGCGAAATGAAAAGGCTGACCGTTTTTGCGTTCCAAAAGGATGCCGACCGCATTGTTCGCCGGTTGATGAATCTTCGTTGCGTTGAGGTCCGCCAGGCGGATGTAGAACGCGGCGAAGCGGTTTTACCTTACTTAAAGGTGGAATCCGAACTTGCACAAATCAATCGCAACCTGTCGCAAATCCGCCAGGCAATTCCCATTCTTGCAAAATACAGCAGGAAAAAAGGTCTTGCCCGTCGCGTTCTGCGGGTCAACCGCGAGCAGTTTGTTTCAAGCGGACGAGCCGCCGAGGCGCTGAAAATTGCAGGACAGGCACTGGAACTTCAAAACAGTCAAAAAGAAAACGAGGCGCGGCAGGGAGAACTCCGCGCGCTTTGCGAAGCCCTTTCGCCCTGGGTTGGATATGAGACCCTTTTGAACGATCAGGGCACGCAAAAAACCAACACCATTTTGGGCAGTTTTCCGCCGATGGCGGAGCCGGATACGCTCCTTCCGCTGCTGGATGAAGCCGGAATTGCCGGTGAGCGCGTTTTGGCGGACGAAACAGGAATCTACTTTGCACTTACCTTTTTGAAAACGGAGGAAAGCGAAGTCAACGCCTTCCTGGCAAGTAGAGGATTCCAAAAAGTCGATCTTCCCAAAGAGGATATGACGGCAAGGGAACTTCAAATCCGGTCCAACCGGCAAATTACCGAGTTGGAACAGGATTTCCGCAAAAACGAAGAGGCAATCGCCAAACTCGCCGAGCAGAAAGACAAAGTTGAGATCCTTTCGGATATTGAGGAAACCAACCGCACAGCCGCGGAACTCAAACAACGGTTGGCGCAAACCGGGCACTGCGTCATTTTGGACGGTTGGGTACCCCGGAGCATGGAAAAAACGGTTGCCGAAACATTGGAATCGTTTGACTGCGCTTATGAAACCGAAGATCCCGCTCCCGAGGATCAGCCGCCGGTCTTGCTCCGCAACAACCGGTTTGCCGCGAACTTCGAGTGGGTCATCGGAATGTATTCCTACCCCCGGTACGGCACATTTGATCCTACCTTCATTATGAGCATTTTCTACATGATCATTTTCGGGTTGATGTTTGCTGATTTCGGATACGGATTGTTGCTCTCGGTGCTCTGCT